>CAYQVA010000197.1:0-3529 GCA_964420815.1 uncultured Anaerolineae bacterium | reverse complement strand
GCTTAAGCGCAAGGGGAGATACGTCTCCCGCCCGGACTTCCCCATCCTCCTTCGCGCCTGCCTGCGTCGGATCTCGTGGCTCTACTACTTCCACTGTGGCGAGAGGTGGGAGGCCGACTTCCAGGCGCTGGTGGAGGCGGCGGAGGGTGTGGAAACGGTTCACATGGAGACCTCCTGGGTGGATTGGGGGCGCTACTCCGCCCGGCAGCGGCAGAGGGTGAGGATGGGAGGCTTCGTGGGGCGGGCCGAGTATCGGGGGGAGCTGGGGCCCTTCCTGCCGGCGATCCTATTAGGGAGCCTGGTGCACGTGGGCAAGCTCTGCGTCTTCGGCCACGGCCGTTATGAGATATGTAGCGGCTGATGGCTTATTCGCAGGGATGAGGCATGAGCGGTAAAAGGCGGACCCTATGGCTTTTGATAATGGGCAACTTCGCCCTCTATTTCGGCTTCCGTATCTGGCAGGCCATGTTCAACAACTTCGCCGTAGAGGAACTGGGGGTGGGGGCCGGGCAGGTCGGCCTCATCCAATCCCTGCGAGAGGTGCCGGGGCTGATCGGCTTTTCCCTATCAACAGCCTGATCAATACCTACGCTTATGACCGCCTGGGGCGTTTGGTGGCCCGCTTCGGGGAACGGACAATGCTGACCATCGCCTTTGCCGCCCTATCCCTCATCTTCCTGGGCTACGCTTATATCTCCAACCTGTGGGCGCTATTCTCCCTCTACGTGATGGACAACATATTCTTCGGCTTCTCCGTGGCCTTGCAGTCCTACTTCCAGAAGATAGCCGCCTCCGCCGAGGAGGTCACGGCGAACGTCTCCTTCGGGCAGATGGTGAACCATATCCCGGCAGTAGTGATGCCCATAGTGGGAGGGATGATCTGGGAGGTGTTTGGCCACCGAGCTACCTTCCTGGCCGGAGTGGTCATCGTCCTGGCCTGCTTAGTGCTCACCCAGTGGATGCGCGCCGGAGAGGGGGCGCCAATGGCGATGCCGGCTGATCCTTGACAGGGGAGTGCTATAGGTGTATACTAAAATGGATTGCTGGGGGTCTTTTTAAGGTGGAGGTAAGTGAGATGACGAGCTGGTATGCCCTCATTTGAAGGGATTGAGGGCAAGCGCCATGCCTGATGCACGTGCTGCATCAACCCCTTAACCGCATAACCCCGAATTCGCCAACTTTGCTCCCTCAAGGTTGTGCGAGCCCCACTAAGATGCCATAAGCCTCCTCAGGTCCCGCCTCCTTGAGCAGGAGCTTGTTGGCGACGACGGGGAGTTAAGCTCAAGGAGGCCAAGGGATGAGAACTCTCCTCCCACGTTCCCCCTGGAAACGAGGTGTCTCCCCGAGTCACATGAGAGAATGTGGAAGTGAAGGGAACGTGCTGCCCCGTAAGCAAACGGGGAGACCCCTCGTTTGGAAAAGCCTGCCTCAAGTTTCCACGCCTCTAAAAGGACGACGGGTCATATACCTGGACAACGCCGCCACGAGCTACCCAAAGCCGCCGCAAGTGGCCGAAGCGATGCTCCGTTTCATACGGGAGATCGGGGCCAACCCCGGTCGCTCGGCACACCGCCTCTCGGTGGAGGCAAGCCGCATCGTCTATGAGGCGTGGGAGGCGCTAGCCCGGCTCCTCAATATCGCCGACCCCTTGCGCATCGCCTTCGGCCTCAACGCCACCGAGGCCCTCAACCTCGCCCTCTATGGCATCCTCCGCCCCGGCGACCACGTGGTCACCAGTTCCATGGAGCACAACTCGGTGATGCGGCCCCTGCGTGCCCTAGAACGGAGAGGGGTGGAGGTGACCGTCGTCCCCTGCTCGCCCGAGGGCTTTTTAGACCCCGCCGACATCGAGGCGGCCATCAAGCCGAACACCAAGCTCATCGTCCTCAACCATGCCTCAAACGTTGTGGGCACCCTCCTCCCCATCGCCGAGGCAGGGGAGATCGCTCGCCGCCACGGTCTGCTCCTTTTGGTGGACGCCGCCCAGACAGCGGGTGCCTACCCCATTGACGTGGAAGCCGACCGAATTGACCTCCTGGCCTTCACCGGCCACAAGTCCCTCTACGGGCCGATGGGGACGGGAGGGCTCTACATCGGCGAGAGGGTGCCCTTTCGGAGTTTGAGCCTCTCAAACGGGGCGGCACTGGCAGCCGCTCGGAGCTGGAGGAGCAGCCCGACTTCCTCCCCAATATGTGCAAGAGCGGGACCCTTAACGCGGTAGGGCTGGCAGGGCTGGGGGCAGGGGTGCGCTTTGTCCTAGAACAAGGTGTGGACGAGATACGCCGCCATGAGGTGGAGCTAGTCCAAAAACTGATCGCGGGCCTCTCGGCCATACCAGGGGTTACCATCTACGGTGGTCGGGACCCCCAGCGCCAGACGGCAACCGTCTCCTTCAACGTTGACCATCCCGCAGGTTCCAATCTCGAAGAGGTAGAAATGTAGCGGCGGACGGCCCTGTCCGCTTGTCGTCAGGTTGGCCGCTATGTTTTATGCGAGGAGGTGACTACCACAATGAGATTTACAGTGCGCGATCTGGTCTATATCGCCATCTTCGGCGCCATCTGGGGTGCGCTGGAGATGACCCTCGGCTCATACCTTCACGTCATCATCCCGCCTCCGGCCACGCCGTTAATCGGGGTCGGCACGATCATGACCGCCATTGGCATGGTGGTGGCCCTCATCGGGCGCCTCTTCGTGCCTAAGGCCGGCTCGGTGCTGATGATAGGTGTAGTCACGGCTGCGCTTAAGGCGTTGAGCGTCGGCGGCGTAAGGCTATCGCCCATGATAGCCATCGTCATAGAGTGCTCGCTGGCGGAGGTCGGGCTTCTCCTTGCGGAGAGGCCAGGCCGCTGGGCTTTCGCCCTCGCCAGCTCCCTGGCGGTGCTCTGGACCTTCTTCCACAAGTTCTTCGCCTCCTACGTCTTCCTCGGCAGGGCCATCTACGACGTTTACCTGGGGATGCTCAGGAAGGGGGCCCAGGTGCTGGGTATCGAGATGCGATATGGCCTCGCCATCATCGCCGCCTTCCTGCTCATCCGCATCGTTGTGGGAGGTGTGGCAGGGTGGCTGGCCTGGGAGCTGGGGGAGGTCGTGCAGGCCAGGCTGGGAAGGGGTCGCCATGGATAGGCCGGTCTATGGCGTCGTCCTTTTTCTACTCCACTAATTGGGCCATGAGGGCGGAGAAAGTTTTGCGGAAGGAAGGGCTTGAGGTCAAGCTCGCCTCTATCCCCTCATCCAAGTTCCACCTGCGGGATGTGCCTTCGCTTCAAGGGGCGCCAGGCACTGGAGACGGTCCATGTGGAAGTTAAATGCTCCTTTTTGGATCGGGAGACATCAGGAGGGATATTAAGCGAGGGCTTGATGGCCTTTGGTTCAGAAGCGTGGCCCATCGGCGAGGCGATTAAGAATTCAGGAGAAGAGGAGGTGGTGCGATGAACATCAGGTGAAATACGGACAAGCGGGCTGCCTATATTCAAATTCTCAGCAAACAAGGGGGATCGCAAAATGAGGTGGACGGCTGCAAAGGTGG
>CAYQVA010000196.1:0-3542 GCA_964420815.1 uncultured Anaerolineae bacterium | reverse complement strand
TAGCGCCGATGACGAATGGTCTCGCTTCGATGGAACCCTATCTCGCTTCAGAGCAATTTTGGAGTAGGCGCTCTCTGACAAACGCTCACGCGGATCGCTGATTGTGACAGATCGGGAAATGAGCTGAGCGTGAGCGTTTGTCACTAGCGCCGACCTGCGCCGGCATGGGCGTTGACGAACGGTCTCGCCCTCGATTTCGAGGGCAAATGATACAAAGAAGAATGTCTCTTTCTGAAGCACCTAGGCGAGACCGTTCGTCAGTTAGAGAACGCCATATTCCTCGGATCGGTGCAAGTCAGAGGTAATAAACGTCGTAGGCCTCAGCGAGGTGAACCTCACCACCATAACGCTTCCGCACCTCAATAAGGGTGCCCTGAAGATCGTCGAGCAGGGCCTGGGGGTAATGGATCAGGACCAACCTCCCCACACCGCAACGCTCGGCCAATTCAGCCGCCTGCCAAGGCGTGGTATGTATCTTAGATGGCTCCATGACGGAGGCCTCATGGATCAGGACATCAGCCCCTTGTGCCAAGTCAACCAGGGCCGGACAGGGTCCGGTATCGCTGGAGTAGACCAGCGATCTGCCGCTGATCCGCGAGGTGATCCTCAAGGCTACCGAAGGCAGGATATGGCATGCGGGGCTGGTGTGGAGCAGGTACTCGTCGTCCTCGATAAGGAGGTAACCCTCTTTTTCGGGGATGACGTGGAAGACGAGGAATCCCTTCTTCAAGTCGAGGGTCTCTAAAAGCCCTTCCGCCGCCCTTCGGGTCTCAGCCAGGGCGTAGATGTGAAGGGGTTCGGTTCGGCCTGTCAGGTGCAGGTGATGGATGAGGGAGGGGAGCCCGTAGATGTGATCGGGGTGGGCATGGGTCAGGATCGCCCCCCTAAGGTGGTGGGGATCAACCCCACTCCGCAGCAATTTGTGGGCTGGGCTGCCGGCGCAGTCTATGAGGAGGGCACCGCTGGGGCTATCGAAGACGAGGAAGGTATTATCCCTCTCCGCAGTGGCCACGGCATCCGCCGTGCCCAAAACCACGACCCTCTGCTGATCGTCCATTTGACGCGCTCGCTCTATCAGAGAGATTTCGCTAGTTGAGCCCTTTAACGGCGAAGGCTCCAGCCACATCTTCTCATTAGCTGGAGCCTTTCCTGAGGCTCCCCGGGCAGGACTCGAACCTACAACCAACCGGTTAACAGCCGGCCGCTCTACCCATTGAGCTACCGGGGATCAACTTATATTATACACCATTACCGCAGATAGTCAAGTCTATCCCAGGTAATCCTTGAGCTTCCGGCTGCGGATGGGATGGCGGAGCTTACGCAGGGCCTTCGTCTCTATCTGGCGGATGCGCTCCCGCGTCACGCCGAACAGCTCCGCCACCTCCTCCAAGGTCTGACTCCGCCCCCCCATCAATCCGAAACGCAATTGCAGCACGCGGCGCTCCCGCTCACTCAACGAATGGAGGAGGCTCTCCATCTGCTCCCTCAATAGCTCACGCGAGGCGGCATCCACCGGGCCGGGGATGGATTCATCCTCTATGAAATCGCCTAGATTGCTCTCCCTTTCCCCATCGGCCCCGCCAATGGGCCTCTCCAACGACATGGGCTCCTGAGACACCCTGATGATCCGTCTCACCTTCGCTGCCGCTCGCTTCAACTTCCGCTCTAGGGCCGGATCGAGGGGCTCAGAAGTCGCCCTCGCCTTCCTTATCGCCTGCGTGTCCTCCTCGGAGAGCAGGCCCATCTCCAGGGCTATCTCCTCAGAGGTGGGCTCCCGCCCCAACTTCTGGAGCAGGCGACGGGAGGCCTGAATCAGCTGGTTGATGGTCTCGGCCATGTGCACCGGGATGCGGATGGTGCGCGCCTGATCGGCGAGGGCTCGGCTGATCGCCTGTCGGATCCACCAAGTGGCGTAGGTACTGAACTTATACCCCTTGCGGTGATCGAACTTGTCTACAGCCCGCAATAGCCCCAGATTCCCCTCCTGAATGAGGTCCAGAAAAGATACCCCTCGCCCCATGTACCGCTTAGCTATGCTTACCACCAGGCGTAGGTTGGCCTCCGCCAGTTTCAGCCGCGCCTGGAGGGAGAGCTCGCCCACCTCCGAGAACCTCTTAGCGAAGGAATCGCCCTCTCTCGATGCCACCTCCGAGAACTCCTCGATTGACGGCAGTTCGCCCCCTTCATAGCGGCTGGCTATGAAGCGCAGGGCCTCATCTGGCATGAGATAAAAACCCAAAGAGATGTCAGATAGCTTGTCTGCGAGCTTCCCCCACTCCACGCTCTCTTTATCCAACCCCACGCCCTCAAGGTAGGAAGTCAGATAGGATTGCTGATCTCCTTGGAGAGCGCCTTCCTCCAGTAACTTTGCTTCCTCAATCATGCTGGTGAGGTCTGGGTTCGGCACACCCATCTTTCGGCAGATATCCCCTACAGCCTTCCAATCCCGCCGGAGAGCCTTATATATCTCCACGGCGACATCGGCCGTGGTTGGAGGGCCTTGAGGCCCTTTGAGCCGATTCTGAATCCCCTCCAGACGCCGCGCCGCCGTTATCTTCATGGCCAGCCATGCCTCCTCCTCAGCGGTCAGAAGAGGGACACGGCCGATCTCCCGCAGATACATCCGAATGGGGTCGCTGGCCAGCTCTGGGCCACCCAGCTCGAGCAGGGCATCTATCGGCGAGAGGGCCTCTTCCTTCGCCTCAGCGGCTGCCTCCTGCTCCCTCTCCATAGAGGCCTCTTCCAGCTCATCCCCCACATCGAGGACTTCAATCCCCATCTCCAAGAGGGTTTTATAGAGCGCATCAGCCTCTTCGATATTCGATTCGATCTCAGGGAAGGCCTCCGAGATGTCCTTCTCGGTCAGATAGCCCTGCTCGACGGCTTTAGAGATCAGCCTTTCCATAGCTGAATTTTGATTGGACGCTTCCGTCATACCTCTCTCCTCGAGGCCCATTGTTTCGCCATCCTCTAATAACTACGGGAGACCTCCGAAGGCGCTGGCCCTCTCCTTAAGTCCGAGGACCGTCCTAGAGCTCAGCGCCCGTTGAACCTTCCTTAACTCCTCCTCGAGCAAGGTTACCTTACGCCCTAAAGCTGCCCTCTCCTCAGAGCTCCCCGGCCCTTGGAGGTCCCTCAAGAGGAACCCCACTTGCTCCAATTCCCACCTATAATTGCGGTGCTTAATCTTCAAGGCGCATATCTGGGCTTCATTCTCCAGCTCGGCATCAGTGAGAGGAGGTTTCTCGGCCGATCGCTGGAGAAGGGAGTCAGCGTGGTCACGCAGAGCCGGATCGAGCCCCGCTAGAAACCCCTCGAGGTCGAAACCCTCTTCCCGATGGACATAGTCCCCCAAGGCAACGAAGAGCTCCCTGTTCTCGATGCGGGTGAAATCCTCCGCCTCTAAGCCCTCAACCCGTCCGAGGAGGCCAGGCTCCCTGAGCAGCAGGGCGAGGCAATACTCCTCCAAGCCAGCAGAGGAGCAGGGGTGCTGGGGTGCAAGGGAGAGCTCACCTCCGCCCCTCCGCTCCCTTGCCCCCTTG
>CAYQVA010000195.1:0-3566 GCA_964420815.1 uncultured Anaerolineae bacterium | reverse complement strand
GTTCTCCACGGGGTGAGCGGGTGCACACGGACCCTCGCACCGGTCGCCCGTGCAATGGCCGAATGGAAACATATCACTTGGGTCACGAGTTTCTCACCGACGTGCTGGAATTGCGCTTTGAAGGGCCGCTGGCGGCGACGTCGGATCGGGACTTGTGGCTTTCGGTGCTGTATGCCTTGCTGGAAGGGGCCAGCGAGGCGCTGGGCATCCCCCGCAATGACCTGGACGGGACACTGTATCCGTATTCCGGCAGTCCCAGCCCGGCGCTTGTTCTCTTCGATAACGTGCCTGGTGGAGCAGCTCTGGTCCGCCGGATAGCCGAGAACCTTCCCCTGGTCTTCCGTGCCGCCTGGCGGCGGGTGGATCGATGCGAGTGTGGCGAGGAGACCAGTTGCTATCAGTGCCTGCGGAACTATTACAACCAGTACTACCACGAGCGCTTGCGGCGTGGCCTGGCAAGAGATTTCCTGGCCGAGTTGCTCACCGCCGCCGGGTAATTGCTGTTCTGTTGAAACGAAGTGGTGGGATTGGGGGATAAGACGATTCTCGAGCATTGTTTGGGTCAAGTTGATCAATGACAATCATAGACAAGCGTTCGTAAGCTTTCCAGCTTTGATTGACCAAAGGCTCTATGAAATCGAGTATGCCGACGCCAAGATGCTTACAGGCATTTTGAATTCCTTCTGCTTCTTTCTGGCGAAAGAACTCTATGGACGAGTGAACCTTGGTGAAAGGACTCTTGATACAGCTGTCTCGGGATTACAGCAACATTGGCCCCAACGATGTCTCGCTGGATAAAGTTCTCCCTGACCGGCGGGCGCTGGATGAGGTGATCTTTGAGGCACTGGGGCTGACGGAGGAGGAGCAACTGGAAGTGTATCGGGCGGTGGTGGAACTGGTACAGGCTAGGCTTGTGAAGGCGAGGAGTGTGAAACGAGTATTGGCCAAGTCGTGACCGTTGAGCGGTTCAAGGCGCTTTTCCTCGCCATTAGTCTAGGGTTATCAGGAAGAGCACTGCTAGGGTTTACTTAAAGGGGAACCTCCTTGCAGAGGTCCCCCTTTTTACTTCTTCCCAATGGGGAAGCATGCCTATTGCACAACCACGACCGCTTGCCCCAGCATCTTGCCCTCCCACTCAGGCTTATAGTACGAGTAGGCCTTCGATGTGACTCCTTTGGCTCTTACGGGATAAGACGCTAAGGCCTCGAACTCGAAATTCACCTCATCACTCGGCGCCATGTCCTCGATGTAGAAGATGACCTTGCGGCCGACCACATCGTAGCGCATGATACGCGGATCGGAGTCTACCACTTCATCGAGCGTCTCCTCGAGGGGGATGAAACCCGTGGGAACGGAGATGTCCAGCACGGTCATCCCGGCCTCAATGGGTATGGGCGGGTCGAACTCTACGGTCACCTGGACCTCGATGGTGTCGTTGACCTCCACGCGATGGGTATCGTATTCCACCGCGATGTGGAAAATCTCCTCCTTCTCCGGCGTCCTGGGGATATTGTAGCGCAGCACCAGCTGGACCACGGCCTGTCCCTTGCCCTCCACAGAGATGGATACCTCTTCGTCTATCGGCAATTCCACGATTTGCAAGACGTCGTAATTTTCGGCGGTGATGGCCAGTGCGTGTTGTTCTTCGCCCGCCTGCACGGTCACCGTCAGGTCAACATCGGCGCGGGAGCCAGCGGCGAAGGCGGTGAGGGCCTGAAGCGCCACCACGGTATCCTGGGTGGAGTTGAAGCCGCCGAAGGCGTTGCGCTGGGCGACAAGCCAACGGGCGGCCCTGGAGGCGTTGAAGCGGTCTCCGTGCGTGAGAAGCGCCAGGAGGGCGTAGCCGGTGGCTTCCACGGCCACGCTCTTCCCCGCCCCTTCCAGGTCGGTCTTCGCCCAATGGAGCCCCTCCTCGTCCTCGATGGCCATATCCATCAGCTTTTTATAGGCCACGTCCCTGGCCGGGCTGTCCGCGAGCTCCAGGGCATAGGTAACAAGAGCGACGGTGTAGGGATCCTGGATGCCATAGAGCTCGTCCTCCAGGTAGCTTACCGCCTTTTGTGAACCGACTTTCTCCCCCGCCTCCAGGAGGGCGATGGCAACGTAAGCCGTGAGGGCCGTCTTTCCCTGGAGCCCTCCCATCATGTCTTTGTGGTGGACGAAGCCCACCGGCTCAAAGGAGCCATCTGGCTCCTGGTGCTCGACGATCCACCCCCGGGCGGAACTCAGGATTTCGGGGTCAATGTAGATGAGGCCCTTAGCCTGGGAGAAGGTCTTGAGCACAAAAGAAGTCAGCCACAGGCTCCCTTCCTCGTCGTGCTCTCTGAAGGCGGAGAAGCTGCCGTCGCTCCTCCTGAAGGTGAGCTGACGCTGATAGCCGGTGGTCATGAGCATCTCGGCCTTGGCCATGACCTCCGGCTTGAGCTGGCCAGTCTCCTTAAGGTACCTGGTGATGAAGATGTCCGGGGCCAGCATGATCATGTTCTGCTCGCCGCAGCCGAAGGGCATCCGCAGCAGCCCCTCCAGGCCCTCGATGGTCTGGGCCAGGTAGCTGGCGGTCACGGCCAGGTAGGCGCGGGCCGAGCCCGCCACAATGTCCGCCGGAACCGATGTGGCCAGCACCGTGGAGGATGGAGCCGAGAGAACCAGGTTCTCCACCTCCTCCCTCGGCACCCCCTCCGGTTCCACAATGATGTCCTTAAGGACGGCATCGGCTACCTCCCCGCTTCTGGCGGTGACCTTGACCTTCTGCCTCCCTAAGGCCATCGGTCGGATGTTGAAGGAGCAGCCGCCCACATCCCCCGCCGGGACGATGACCACCTGGCTCGGCTCATCAAGGAGCTCAAACCAATCGGCCCCCTCGATCTCCACCACGATCTCCTGGGGCGCTTCCAGGTAATTATAGAGGGCCACCCTGACGGGGAACTCCTCCCCCCGCACACAGGAGTAAGGGAGGTCTACCTTGAGGAAGAAGGGCTGGAAGACCCTAAGCTGGTCCTCCGCCAGGCCCAGCCCCTTCTCTTTAGAGATGGCCACGGCGCGCATCTGCCAGGTGGTGATGGTGTCGGGGGCCACGACGGGGAGAGACCCCTTGCCATCAGCTCCGGTGGTGAGGGAGGTCCATATCCAGGTCTCGGGGAAGAACTGGCGCACCCTCTTCACCTCGGCCAGCGCGGCAGCCGGCATCGGGGGAGCGCCTGGGACCCGAGCCCCGACCTTACCCTCAGCCGCTATCTCCTCCATGCCTTTCCTCACCACTGCCATCGGCATGACGGCATCGAAGAACCTCTGCCAGATGGGAGGCCCTGGCGGCTCATACTCCTTCCCTTTGGGTAGCTTTCTGTTCGTGAGGACTACCATGCCAGCCTCTCGGAAGGTCTCCGCTGCCCCTGGAGCGAGGACCTTGGGCGGGAAACGCGCCTCGTGCAGCTCGACCTGCGGCTCCATATAGAGCCTCTCCAGCTCCTCGAACACCTGCTGCAGGTTCAGCCTCTTCTCCGCCAGGATGTAGACCGAGCGGTCCACAGCAGCCAGCCCCACCCTGGCCTCCCCCTCCGTCTGCACCC
>CAYQVA010000194.1:0-3584 GCA_964420815.1 uncultured Anaerolineae bacterium | reverse complement strand
GCACGGGGGTGATAGACAAAAGAAGGCCGGCCCAGTTGGGCCGGCCTTCTTTTTAATCCAGGTGTTAGAACTTGGAAACGTACTTCTCCTCCCCTATGATGCCCCTGGGCCTCCTCAGCAGGACGATGACCAACACGAGGCCGATGAGGATGAAGCGGACGAAGGGGGCGCGGGTTTCAAAGCCAGCCGGCACCACCTTGCCGACGATATAGGTGCTCCAAGACCAGAGGGCCCAAACCAGGAAAGCCCCCAGGATGGCCCCCTTGTTGTTGCCGGTCCCCCCTAAGGTGAGCATGGCCCAGATGATGAAGGTGCCGAAGAGGCCGGTGAAGATGCCCGGCTGGATGGCGGCCGAATAGTGGGCGTAGAGTGCTCCCCCTATCCCCATGATCACCGCCCCCAAGACCAGGGATTGGAGCTTGAAGAGGAAGACGTCCTTTCCGTCGGCACTGGCCATCACCTCGTCCTCCCTTATCGCCCGCAGGACCCTCCCCCAGGGGGAGCGAATCCCCCTCTCCAGGGCGAAGTAGATGAGCGCGAGGAAGACGAGAACGATGCCCAGGTAGAGGTAATGGTAGTATTTCGGCGGGACTAGCTCATGGAGGGGCTGAGGCAGACCGACCAGCCCTTCGGGGCCATTGGCCAACCAGACCTCATTCTGGAAGAAGAGGCGGATGCACTCAGCGAGGCCTACGGTGCAGATGGCCAGATAGCTCTCCCTCAACCTGAGGGTGAGCAGCCCTATCGGGATGGCTAACAGGCCGGAGGCGATGGCCGCCCCCAACACCCCTACCAGGAAGGGCTGGTTTAAGCCGATCGCTTGATCCACGTAATCGGCGAGCACGCCGGTGGGCTTGGGGGTGGTGATGAGGGCAGAGGTGTAAGCACCGATGGCGAAGAAACCAGCTATACCGTAGTTCAAAAGCCCGGTATAGCCCCAGTGGACGTTCAGCCCCAGGCTGAAGATGGCGTAGATGCTGGCCATAACGGCGAACGATGCCAGGAAGCTGAGAATCCCTTCGATTTCCATTATCTACCTCCTTCTTCCGAAAATCCCCTCGGGCCTGAATATCAGGGTGAGGATCATGACGAGGAAGGCTACGGCCGGCTTGTAGGTTGGTTTCATCCAAGCCGTGGAGACCTGCTGAGCTATACCCAAAACAAGCCCGCCCACCAGCGCGCCGGTGATGCTCCCTATGCTCCCCAGGACGAGCGCGGCGAAGAGGGGGAGGAGGAAAATCCAACCCATCTCTGGGCGAAGCTGGGTCTCGATGCCGTAGAGGATGCCTGAGACCGCGCACAGCGCCCCAACGATCCCCCAACACCATGTGAGCATCCGCTCCGTGCTGATGCCCGCCACGCGAGCAAGATCGGGGTTATCCGCCGTAGCACGCAGGGCCTTCCCTACTTTCGTCCTTCCTAGGAAGACATAGGTCAGGGCCACCAAGGCCCAGGCCACAGCCATGATGAATATCTCGTCGGTCCTTAACTTGATCCCCCAGGGAAGGTAGATCATGGGACGCACGCCACTGAAGTAGAAGTGATAATCGGCGCCCCAGATGACGTATATCACGCCGCGGAGGGCGAAGGCTATGCCCAGAGAGACCATGTCAAAGTGAATGGATGGGGCCCCCAGACGCCTTAAGGGCCTGTATACCAACCGGTCAATTAAGATGGCCAGGCCGGCAGTTACGAGTATGGCTGGGAGGAAGGAGAGCAGCAACCCCCACCCGAAGGAAAAGGGCCCTATCCTCCCTTGTAGGAATCCTGACCCGGAGAGCAAAGTTCCGCTCACCAGCAGGGCAATATAGGCTCCCACGGTCATCAGGTCCCCATGGGAGTAGTTGCAAAAGTCAGCGATTTTGGTGCTCAAAGTGAACCCAATGGTCCCCAGGGCGATGATGCTGCCCAGGACGAGCCCATATACGATTAGCTCTGGCATTTCTACCTCCCCAGATAGAGTCTTCCTATTTCCTTATCCTCCAGCATCTCCCGGGCGCTTCCCTCCGCCCTCTTCTCCCCTCCCTCCAGGACATAGGCCCGGTCGGAGACCTGCAGGGCCTTATAGGCGTTCTGCTCCACCATGAAGATGGTCACCCCCTGGCTGTTCAGGTCCTTGATTCGCTCGAGGATGGCATCCACTAGGAAGGGGGCAAGGCCCGTAGATGGTTCATCTAGGAGAAGCAGCTCGGGGTTCAACATCAGGGCCCGGCCGATAGCCAACATCTGCCTCATTCCCCCGCTGAGCTCCCCTGCCCGGCTATTCCTCCGGCCACTTAGGTCAGGGAAAAGCTCATATACCTCCTCCAAGCGAGGGCGCCAGTCGTCCTCTCGAACGAAGGCTCCCATCTCCAAATTCTCCTGGACGGTCAAAGAGGGAAAGATGTTATATTCCTGAGGGATATAGGCCATCCCCATCCTCACCAGCCTCTCCGGAGGAAAGCCGCTGATGTCCTTCCCTTTGAAGTAGACCTTCCCCTTCCAGGGCTTCAGGACCCCGAAGATAGTCCTCAGCAAGGTGGTCTTGCCAGCCCCATTGGGGCCTATCAGGGAGACGATATGCCCTTCCTCCACCTCGAGGGAGAGCCCGTGCAGGACCTCCATAGCTCCATACCCTGAGACAACACCCTCCACTCGTAAGATAGCCATCATTCACCCCCTAGATAAACCTCTAATACCCGCGGGTCATTCCTGAGCTCCTCGGGGGAGCCCTCGGCCAGCTTCTTTCCCCTGTCCATCACGATGACCGGGTCGCAGACGTTCATCACCAGGTCCATCTCGTGTCCGATGAGGAAGATGGTTACCCCCTTTTCGCTCACCAACTGTCGGATGTGGTCTGCCAGCTCCCTCCTCTCCGAAGGGTTCACCCCCGCCCCCGGCTCATCGAAGAGGATCAACTCAGGCTCGGCCATCATCACGCGGGCCAGCTCTAACATCCTCTTCTGACCCCCCGAGAGGTTTCCCGCGTATTCGTCCTTTAGATGGAGAAGCCCAACAGTGCGGAGGACATCCAGGGCCTTTTCCCTGATATCACCCTCTTGCCTTCCCACCCTCGAGGGTAGGAGCCAGGTCTTCAATAGGTTCTCCCCCATCTGGTATGGAGGGGGCAGCATCACGTTCTCCAGAACCGTCATGAGCTTGAGCTCCCTGCTTATCTGGAACGTGCGGCAGAGCCCCTTCTTGAAGGTCTCATGGAGGGAGAGGCCATCTATCCTCTCGCCCTTGAAGTAAACCTCTCCCGAATCCGGCTTATATAAGCCGGAGATGACATTGAACAGGGTGGTCTTTCCCGCTCCATTAGGCCCGATGAGGCCGGTAATACTCCGCGGGGCCACACTAAGGGAGATCCCGTCTACAGCTTTAATGCCGCCGAAGTACTTGCGGACATTGCGCACAGAAAGAATAGGGGAGGAATCATTATTTCCGCCCAAGGTCCACCTCCTTCGATTGCATCCTCCTTAAATTCCCGCGCTTGAAGATAAGGCTCAAAGTGGTAATATTATACACCAATAAGTAAGATAAGTCAAGCGCGTGCATTCATTCATGTAAAATGTTACCGAAGTGGTATAATTCCCTCAAATGAT
>CAYQVA010000193.1:0-3604 GCA_964420815.1 uncultured Anaerolineae bacterium | reverse complement strand
CCTCGAAGTCCACCCGCCCGCGGATGGTGTCGGTGATGGAGCGGGCCTGCTCGTATATTTCCTTCTGCATGAAGTGCTTATACTTCCCCTTGGCCGCCGATATGGGGTCCCAGGGCACGACCTCCACCTCCTTCTCCAATGGCCGGCCATCGAGGGTCATGAACTTGGCCCCCTCCCTGGTGACCACCGCTATTTGCCGATCCTCGAGGAAGACCATCCGCCGGGTGTGCTCCAGGATGGCCGGCATGTCGGAGGCCACAAACATCTCCCCATCGCCCATGCCCACCACCACCCCGCCGGCATTACCCAGGCGGGCGGCGACGATCTTGTCCGGCTCACGACTTGACATGACCACGATGGCGTGAGCGCCCTTGATGCGCCTCAGCGCCTGCCGCACTGCTCCCTCCAGGCCCTCCCCCTCGGCCAGGTATCTCTCTACCAGATGGGGGATGGTCTCGGTGTCCGTCTCCGAGGTGAAGGTGTGCCCCTCAGCCGCGAGTTCCCGGCGTAGCTCCAGGAAATTCTCCACGATGCCGTTGTGGATGACCACCACCTCGCCTCTGCAGTCTGTATGGGGGTGGGCATTGCGCTCACTGGGCACGCCGTGAGTGGCCCAGCGGGTGTGGCCGATGCCGATGTTGCCGCTTACCGGCGACTCCGCCAGGCGCCTCTCCAGGTTGGCCAGCTTCCCCACGTCGCGGCGTATCTCGATGCGTCCACCCTGGATGACGGCCAGCCCCGCCGAGTCGTAGCCTCGATACTCCAGGCGCTTCAGCCCCTCCATGATGATGGACGTCGCCTCACGGGGGCCGACATAACCAACGATACCGCACATTATCCCCCCTTCCTATGAAATCTTGCATATCGGTATCGGCTTCCTCTTGTGCTCGGAGGCGGCGATCATGCCCCGCACCAGCTCGAGGGCCTCTGGGTTGCACTTGCTTGTGTCGCCGGACTCAATGGCCAAAAGTACCCTGTCCAGCTCCTCGTAGGTGATGCCCATCTCCCCCTCGTCCGTCTGCCCTTCCCACAGGCCGGCGCTGGGGGGCTTGGCGATTATCTCTTCCGGGATGCCCAGCTCCCTGGCCAGTTCCCGCACCTGCGTCTTCAGCAGGTCGCCCAGGGGGAGGAGGTCAACGCCGGAGTCGCCATATTTTGTCGTATAGCCGACTTTGATCTCGCTCTTATTCCCCGTCCCCATCACCAGGTAGTGGAGGTTGTTGGCGAAGTAGTAGAGGGTAGCCATACGCAGGCGTGGCTTGAGGTTGCCCCTTGCCAGCCTGCTCCCTTGCGGCAGGGCATCCAAGAGGCGGTCGAAGACGGGGGTGAGATCAACGTACTCGGTCTCGATGCCGAACTTGGCGGCGACCAGCCTGGCGTGCTCTATATCGGTTGGATCGCTATGGCAGGGTATGATCAGCCCCAGCACCCCATCCCCCAAAGCTCTCTTGGCCAGCACCGCCGCGGTGGAGGAATCAACCCCACCGCTCAGCCCCACCACCACGCCCTTAGCGCCTGCCTCCTCCACCCTCTCCCTAATCCAATCGCTTATCTTATCCGCAATTTCCATGCCCAAATCTTATCCTCCCACTATCTGCCATCCCTTTCGCAGGGCATATGCCTGGAGCCTCTCGTCTGGGTAGACGGCCACCGGATGGCCGACCAGGCTCAATAGGGGCACGTCGAAGATGCTGTCAGTGTAGGCGAAACTGGATCCGAGGTCAACGTCGAGCTGGCTTGTGCCCAGGAAGTCCTGGAGGAGTTCGACTTTGCCTGGGCCTAAGCAGGTGGGCTCTATGATCCGGCCCGAGTATCGGGCATCAACTACCTCCAGCCTGGTGCCCACGACGTGGTTCACACTCAGCTCCTCCCCAATAAGGGCCAAAAGGTCTTGGAAAGTGCCGGAGACCAGCACCACTAGATGCCCCTGGGCCTGGTGGCGACGCAGGAGCTCCAGGATATCGGGGCGAAGGGAGGGGACTATGCACCGATCCACCACCCAGCGGAAGACCCTCAGGCCCTCTTCCCTGGTCAAGCCTCCCAGGGTCCAGGCTAGGTCCTTCGCCCAGCTTACGAAGAACCGCTCCTGGCTGAGCAGCCCCATCTTATAGAGGGGCCAGAGGGCGAGGTGGAAGGCCAGGTAAGCGAAGAGGCTCACCAGCTTCTGACGGTGCTGGATGTGGTGCTGGGCGATAGCCTTCCAAACATGGCCCGTGGACAAAGTGCCGTCGAGGTCGAAGAAGGCTGCCCTCATCGCCCTGCTCCCTTGACCCGATGGGCGAGGATGATGGCCTCGGCGATCTCCTTCATCGGCCGGCGGGTGTCCATGCTCATCTTCTGGATGCGACGGAAGGCCTCGGCCTCGGTCAGCCCCTGGGTATCCATCAGCAGGCCCTTGGCGCGATCAACCAGCTTCCTCGTCTCCAGGGCTTCCTTGAGGTCTTCAACCTCCTGCTCCAGGGCCTGGAACTCCTTGAACCTGGCCAGTGCCACCTCGATGGCCGGTGCCAGATCGGATTCACGGAAGGGCTTGACGATGTAGCCGACCACCCCCGCCTCCTTGGCCCTTTCCACCAGATCATGCTGGCTGTAGGCGGTGAGCAGCAGCACGGGCGCTATCCTCTCCTCGGTGAGGATCTTGGCGGCCTCGATCCCGTCCAGATCCGGCATCTTGATATCCATGATAACGATGTCGGGCCTGAGCTCCCGGGCCAGGTTCACCGCGCTACGGCCATCGCCCACCTCACCGATGACTAGGTAGCCCAGGTTGGTCAGCATCTCCCGCAGGTCCATGCGGACTATAGACTCGTCTTCGGCGATGATAACCCTCGTATGCTCCAATCCCGTTCACCTCCATTTTCGCTTATCGCTCGCTTCGCTCTATCGCATATCGCCTATTGCATCAACGAACCGCGATAAGCCATAAGCGATGCGCGATTTGCTATTTGGGGAAGGTCACGATGGCTGAGACTCCATTGCCGCTTCTCAGCTCGAAGTGTCCCTTAAGGTCATCTTGCACCAGGGTCTGAACTATACGCAGGCCCAGGCTGCTGTTATGGGCTAGGTCGAAGCCTGGGGGCAGGCCACGGCCATCATCATTGACCTCGATGGCTATCCTCTGGCCATCGTCCTGTAGGGTAACCGATATGGTGCCCTCCCTCCGGTGGTCATAGCCGTGCTCCAAGGCGTTCTGCAACAGCTCGTTGATGACCAGGGCGCAGGCCGTCGCCTGCTGGGCGGGGAGGTAGATGTCCACACCCCTGAGGTTGAGCCGGATCCGCCTCTCAGAATCCAGCATGCCCTGGACCAGTTGTTTGATGATGCGCTGGCTTACATCCTTGATGTTTATAGTCTGGGACTCGTACTCCGAGAGGAACTCGTGGACGACGGCGATGCTCAGGACACGGTTGATGCTCTCCTGGAGTATCCGCTTTACTTCTGCCGAGTCCGTGCGGCGTGCCTGGAGGCGCAGGAAAGCGGCTATGGTCTGCAGATTGTTCTTAACCCGGTGGTGGATCTCCTGGATCATGGCTATCTTTATCTTGAGCTCTTGCTCCTTGCGGCGGGCCTCCGTAGCGTCGTGGATGGTCAGCATCGCCCCCAC
>CAYQVA010000192.1:0-3677 GCA_964420815.1 uncultured Anaerolineae bacterium | reverse complement strand
CTCCCTCTCTTCGAGGATGCAGCGGTTGAGGCAGCCCAGGCACTGGAGCGTGGTTCCCCCCAGCCTGAGGTAATCCTTCGCCTCTACGAGCTCGACCGCCTGTGCCGATACCGCTTCGGGCTGCCGTAGCAAGCCCCTGGCGCACGAGGCGCAGAGCGCTGCCAATATCAACAGGCTCAATCCGAAGGCGACTCTTCTGTCCAACCCCAATTGCCTCCCTCTTGCCCTTCCCCTGGCAGGCTGCCTGTGGCCCACCACACTCCCACACCCCCTCCTCTTGCCAGGGGATAGCTCTTTGAGAAGGGCAGGACATCTTTTCGTAGAGCTGGATTGATCACCTCTAACCAGTGATGTCGGCCACCTGGGCCTTGGTCAGACGGATGATCTCCGTCGGCGTGATCCTGAGCAACAGGTCTTCCCTTCCTCCGCCTCCATAGACGACCTCCTGCTCCAGAACGGCCCGGTCAACGACGACCTTTACCGGCCTACGGTGGCCGATGGGGGGCGCGCCCCCAACGGGGTAGCCCAGGACCTCCTTCACCACCTCCGGCCTGGCCAGCTTCGGCTTCCTTATCCCCGCGACCTCGGCGAGTTTGTTAGTGTTTATCTTAGCATTGCCCGCGGCGATGGCCAGCACGAAGCCTCCCCCCTTGCCCTGGAACAGCAGGGACTTGATGATTTGATCCTCCGAGACGGAGAGGGCCCTGGCGGCTGATGTGACGGTGGGCGTCGGAACGCCAGGGGAGATGATTTCCGCCTTAACGCGGTGTTGCTTGATGTAGTTCTTTAGATTGATGGCCATAGGCTTCAATACACCCTTTCGATAAGGAATCTCGCCAGCTCCCGCAGCATCGCCTGCGCTTCGTTCTCGATCCCTGTCTTCTCCAGCTCCGCCAGGGCTCGGCGGTGGTAGTCGGAGGCCAACCGCTCCGCGTATTGGCGCGCCTTCACCCCCTCAAGGATGGCGACCACCCTCCTCATATCCTCATCGCTCAACACATCCTTACCATATATCTCCCCTAACCCCTGCTCCCTAGCCCTTAGCCCCTGTCCCCTGTCCCCTAGCCCTTGCTCCAAGGCGTAAACGATAGGCAGCGACTTTTTCTTCTGCCTGATGTCATCGGCCACCGGCTTGCCCGTCACCGACTCCTCGCCCCAGATGCCCAGGATGTCGTCCACGACCTGGAAGGCCATCCCCAGGTTCCTGCCGAAGCGGCTATAGCGCTCAATGAGCATCCCGTCGTCGGTGGCCAACATGGCACCGATTTGGGTGGAGCAGGCGATGAGCGATGCTGTCTTGTCTTCGATCATCGCCAGGTATTCCTCGACGGTTACATCCAGGCGCTCCTCGAAGCTCAAGTCGAGGTATTGTCCCTGGCATAAGGACAGAGAGGCTGCATCGAGGGCCTTCATAACGGCCGCCACCTTGTCTGGGCTCACCCCCCTCTCCAGCAGGCGGTGGAGGGTCAGGTGGGCCAATATGAGCATCCCATCGCCGACGTTGATGGCCTGGGGCTCGCCCCAGAGGTGCCACACAGTAGGGCGGTGGTGCCTGAGGTGGCCTCTGTCCTCGATGTCGTCGTGGATCAGGGAGAAGTTGTGCACCAGCTCGATGGCGGCGGCAGCGGGCAGGGCGAGGCGATAGTCGCCGCCAGCCGCCTCGCAGGCGAGCAGGCATAACAGGGGGCGTAGCCGCTTGCCCCTCTTGGCCTCGGCGGCCTGAAACCGTTCGTCTGCCCAGCCGAGGTGGTAACGCATCATCCCATAAAAGGGAGATAGGCGCTCGTCAGGGGCCGGGAGTGCCCTTTGAAGCTCTTCCTCTATCTCCGTTAAATACCTCTGGAAGATGTCCTTCATCGAACCTCCTTGAGCGGTGCGTTCCTCAGCGCGGCAAGGTCCCTTGCCCCCACGCAGAACATGGCGGTGCGCAGCTCCTCGATGACCTGTCGGAGATGCTCCACCACCGCCTCCGCTGAGATGGTCGCCGGCTTGAGGAGCGGCGCCGCTAAACCCACGGCGTCCGCTCCCAGGGCGATGGCCTTAGCCGCATCCACCCCGGTGCGGATGCCCCCGCTGCCGATGATGGTCGCCTCCGGCGCCCCCCGCCGCGCCATCTGGATCGAGTCGGCCGTGGGTATGCCCCAATCGGCGAAGGCCCTCGCGGTCTGGCGAGTCGCTTCATCGGGCGCGCGGAGCCCTTCCACCTCAGCCCACGATGTCCCCCCAGCCCCGGCTACGTCTATTCCGGCCACGCCGGCCTCGGCCAACATCCGGGCCACCTCCTCCGAGATCCCCCAGCCGACCTCCTTGACGACCACGGGGACCGAAAGCTCACGGCATACCTCCTCGATCTTAGAGAGCAGGCCGGTGAAGTCGGTGTCGCCCTCCGGCTGCAGGGCCTCCTGGAGGGGGTTAAGGTGGAGGATAAGGGCGTCGGCTCCGATCATCTCCACAGCCCGCCGGCACTCCTCTACCCTATAGCCATAGTTGAGTTGCACCGCGCCCAGGTTGGCGAAGAGGAGGATGTCGGGGGCGACGTGGCGCACGCGGTAGGTGGGGGCGAGCCTGGGGTCGTCAATGGCTGCCCTCTGGGAGCCGACGCCCATGGCCAGCCCCAGGGCCTGCGCCGCATTAGCCAGGTTCAGGTTTATCCCCATGGCCTCCTCCGTCCCGCCCGTCATCGCCGAGATGACCAGAGGGGCCTGGAGCCCCTTACCGAACAGGGTGGTGGAAAGGTCTATCTCATCCCGATTGACCTCTGGCAGGGCCCGATGGACGAAGCGATACCTCTCCAGCCCCGTGGTTAGCTCCCTAAAACTCACATCCTCCCGCAGGCAGATGTGAAGCTGATCCAGCTTCCTCTGGACGTTAACTCCTTTTCTTCGCAACTTTACCATCCTTTGGGTGTTGATAACGATGAAGGGTGAGGTTCTCTCGTCGTATATTATCAGCACTCCCTCCCCCTGTCAAGCTTGACTTTACCCATATCTCTGAGCGAGCAAGCTGAATCACAACTTGCCGTCGGCATAGATCCCCGCCAAGGCCTTGCTTTCTTCACTGAAAGGTGATATACTATGCGCAATTTAGGGGCTTATATACCCCAAGAGCATCAAATGTGGAGGTGGAGAGATGAGCGTATTTGAAAGGGTGAAGGCGATAATCGTCGAGCAGTTGGGCGTTGATGAGTCGGAGGTGACGCCCGACGCCCGATTCCGCGAGGACCTGGGGGCCGATTCCCTCGACCTCGTCGAGCTGATCATGGCCTTCGAGGACGAGTTCGGCGGCGAGATCTCCGACGAGGAGGCCCAGGAGATAACCACCGTAGGGGAGGCGGTGGCCTACATCGAGGAACGCCTCTCGGAAGAGTTATAGGGGTAGCCTCACCATGGTCAAAGTAGATAGGGGCCGCTGTGGCTATTGCGGCGGCTGCGTCAGCGTCTGCCCCATCGGCGCCATTGAGCTGGCCGAGACGGAACTCCTCATTGACGAGACATGCGTCGATTGCGGGTTATGCTTGAGCGCATGTCCTGTTGGAGCTTTGCGAGAAGGAATTAAGGGAACTAAAGGGGTTTCCTTAGGGCGGCGCTACGATGTGGTGGTCGTTGGGGCTGGGCCCGCGGGCTCGACGGCGGCAAGGGTTGCCGCCCAGAGGGGGCTCTCCGTGCTGCTCCTGGAGA
>CAYQVA010000191.1:0-3697 GCA_964420815.1 uncultured Anaerolineae bacterium | reverse complement strand
CGGTGAGCGGCCAATACGAGCCCGGCTCGGTCTTCAAGATAGTCACCATGGCCGCCGGCCTCGATGCGGGGGTCATCACCCCCCAGAGCACCTTCCAGGACAAGGGGGTTATGGAGGTGAGGGGATGCACCATCCAGAACCCGGACCGCCACTCCCATGGGCAGGTGACCGTAGTTGACGTCCTGGCTCATTCCCTCAACGTCGAGGCGGCCCATATCAGTACCACTCTCGGCCCGGAGAGATTCTATGAGTATGTGCGCCGCTTCGGCTTCGGTCAGTTAACCGGCGTTGATTTGGATGACGAAATCCCCGGCATGTTAAGGCTCCCGGGCGACGGCGAGTGGAGCGAGTGCGATCTGGCGACCAACTCCTTCGGACAAGGGATAGCCGTGACGCCCTTGCAGATGATAACCGCTGTCTCGGCTGTGGCCAACGGCGGCCTCCTGATGAAGCCCCATGTTGTGGAGCAGATCATTGATCGTGGTACCATTACCCCGGTCCGGCCTACTGTCGTTCGCCGGGTGATCGCCGAGCAAACAGCCCGCGACCTCACGGCGATGCTGGTGGAGGCGGTGGGGGAGGGGATGAGGCCCGCCATGGTAAGGGGTTACGAGATAGCTGGCAAGACGGGCACGGCCCAAAAACCAGATCCCGAAAGCGGTAGGTACTTTGAGGACCGTGTCATCGCCTCCTTCGCCGGCTATGCCCCCGCCGACGCCCCTCAGTTCGTCGTTCTGGTCGTGATAGACGAGCCGAAGGGCCCCTATAGCGGCTTGGAGGTTGCCGCTCCGGTCTTTAGCTCCGTGGCTCAGAAGCTTTTCATCCACCTGGGCATCCCGCCTGCCGAGATGCCTTCGGCGGAAGGCTGATACCAAAATGCTGACTTTAGCAGACCTCCTAGAGGGGATTACCGGTCGAAGGCCGGAGATCCCCGAAGTCAAAATAAAAGATGTAGTCATCGACTCGCGGGAGGCCAGCGAGGGGAGCCTCTTCATCGCGCTACGCGGCGAGCATGAGGACGGGCACGACTTCATCGCCGATGCCTTTGAGCGGGGGGCCATCGCCGCCATCGCCGAGAAGAGGGCTAGGGATTATGGGTTAGGGGTTAATTTCATCGTGGGAGACGCTATACTAGCCTCTATCCCCTATCCCCTAACCCCTGCTTGCGTAATAGTCAAAGACAGCTTAAAGGCTTTACAACAATTAGCTGCCTACTGGCGACGCAAATTCACCTGCGAGGTCATTGGCGTGACGGGGAGCGTCGGCAAGACGACCACCAAGGAGACCATCGCCTCGGTCCTTGTCCAGCGCTTCCGGACGCTGAAGAGCGAGGGCAACTACAACAACGAGATCGGCCTCCCCCTGACGCTCCTGCGCCTTGACCCAAGCTACGAGAAAGTGGTCTTAGAGATGGGCATGTATGCCCTGGGCGAGATCGCCGAGCTGGCGAGCATCGCCCGCCCTCGTATCGGCGTGGTGACGAAGGTGAGCCGCACCCACCTGGAGCGTCTGGGAACCATAGAGCGCATCGCCCAGGCCAAGGCGGAGCTGGTCGAGGCTCTGCCGGCCGATGGGGTAGCCATCCTGAACGGCGACGACCCCCTCATCCGCCCTATGGCGGCGAAGACGAAGGCCAGGGTCATCTATTATGGCCTAGATCCAGGCTGTGACATCTGGGCCAGCGACGTCGAGAGCCATGGCCTGGAGGGCATAAGCTTCCTGATACATCACTGCGGCCAATCCATCCGTGCTCAGCTCCCCTCACTGGGGCGGCACAACGTCTATACAGCCCTGGCAGCGGCGGCCGTCGGCTTGGTCGAGGGCGAGTCCTGGGATGAGATCGTCGCCGGGCTGAGGGGCCTCTCCGTCCAACTGCGCCTGTTGGCTGTCCCCGGTATGAAAGGCACGACGATCATAGACGATACCTACAACTCCAGCCCCACCTCGAGCCTCGCTGCTTTGAACCTATTGGACGAGCTGGAGGGGCGCAAGATCGCCGTCCTGGGCGATATGCTGGAGCTGGGGAGCTTCGAGGAGGAGGGGCATCGCATCGTGGGGCGTAAGGCGGCAGAGGTCGTCGCCAAGTTAATCGCTGTCGGCCCGCGGGGGCGCATCATCGGCGAGGAGGCCCTACGCTCTGGCATGAAGGAGGAAGATGTCCTCTTCGCCGCCGATAACGCTCAGGCCATCGAGCATTTAAACCGCATCCTCGCCCCAGGTGACCTGATCCTGGTCAAGGGCTCGCGGGGGATGAGGATGGAGGAGATAGTGGCGGCCTTGACTAGGGACTAGGGGCTGGGGATTAGGAGTTAGGGGCTAGGGAGGGAGCAGTGTGGATTACAAGACGAATAAGGCTTGGCAGAGATGTGATGATTTAGTGATGCTGGTCTATGAGGCAACTTTGGGGTTCCCTCGTGAGGAGCTATATGGCTTGACTTCCCAGATTCGTCGGGCAGCAGTATCGGCTGCTACGAACATAGCGGAAGGGTCAGGGAAGGGCAGCGTAAAGGATTATCTCCGCTTTCTATATCAGGCTCGTGGGTCTTTAGCGGAGGTAGAGTATTACATTCATCTGGCCGGCAGACTGGGCTATCTCTCCAAAGAGAAAAGGGAAATCCTGAGTGAGGCGCAAAAGGAAGCAGGACGAGCATTGCAGGGGTTGATAAACTATTGGGAGAATAAACTAACCCCCAGCCCCTAGCCCCTGATACCTAAAAAGAGGAATATGGCTTATCCATTGATTTTAGTCATCGTCTCTTTCCTGGTCACTGTGGTGTGGGGGAGGCCGCTGATCGGGTTCCTCAAGGGGCACGGCATCGGCAAGCGGATCCGCATCGAGGGGCCGAGCTCCCACCAGGTGAAGACTGGCACGCCGACCATGGGCGGCCTGATGATCGTAGTCCCGGCGGTTTTAATCAGCGCTGCTTTACAGCTAAGCGACCGCATAGGGCCTTCTGTCCTGGTGCCCTTGGGGGCGATGGTCGGCTTCGGGCTGCTGGGGGGCATAGATGACCTGCATGTCGTGCGGAGCCCCGAAGGGATGGGCATACTGGGCCGCTATAAGCTCCCCTGGCACGTGCTCCTCGCCTTTGTCGTTTCCTTGGCTCTTCATTGGGGATTGGGGTTACACAGCGTGGCCTTGCCCCCCGTGGCCCGGGAAGTCGGTCTCGGCCTTTGGTATCTCCCTGCCGCCATTTTCGTTATCGTGGGCACCGCCAATGCCGTCAACCTGGCCGACGGATTGGACGGCCTCGCTGGCGGCATCGCCGCCATAGCCTTCGCCGCCTATGGGCTCATCGCTCACCTCCAGGGCCAGGGCGATTTGATGCGCTTCTGCTTCGTTATGGTGGGGGTCGTCCTCGCCTTCCTGTGGTATAATACTTACCCGGCCGAGCTCTTCATGGGCGACATCGGCTCGATGGCCTTAGGGGCTGGCTTGGCCGTTGTGGCCCTGATGAGCGGCCAGTGGCTGCTTTTGCCCATCATCGGCATAGTCTTCGTGGTTGAGACCATCTCGGTCATCCTGCAGGTCGGCTATTTCAAGTTCACCAGGATCAGGTATGGGCAGGGGCGGCGCATCTTCAAGATGGCCCCTCTGCACCACCACTTCGAGCTTTTAGGCTGGTCGGAGACGCAGGTGGTGCAGCGGTTTTGGCTGGTGGGGATACTTTCGGCCATGTTAGGGGTTGCATTAGCG
>CAYQVA010000190.1:0-3712 GCA_964420815.1 uncultured Anaerolineae bacterium | reverse complement strand
GTGGTGGTCACCCCCACGCCCGTTCCCAAGCCGGCGGTGTACAAGGCTGCTGGCGGATGGACCAAGCCGCCCGCCTATCATGGCAGCAAGTTCGCCCCTGGCGGAGTAGGATGTGCCCACTGGTATGTCTTTGAGCCCCTCTTCTACTACGTTCCAGCCAGTGGGGATGTGATCATGGCCCTGGCCGAGTCCTTCGAGGAAGGTAAGGATGCCTTTACCGTCAAGCTCCGCAAGGACGTGAAGTGGCACGATGGGAAGCCCTTCACCTCGAAGGATGTCTGGTCCACCTTCCAACTCCGCTACCTCCAGAACGCGGGCATCTGGAAGTTCCTGGACAAAGTCGAGACGCCCGATGACTACACCGTTATCTTCCGCTGGAAGGAACCGACCGCCCTAGCCAAGCCTTTGATCGCTGGAGAGGTTATCTCCGCTCCCTATCACCTCTACGGCAAGTGGGCCGATAAGGTTGACCTCACCGTCCCTCCCGATGAGGAGCCGAACAAATCAGTCATGGAGGACCTGAGCAACTTCAAGCCCGAGTTCCCCATCGGGACTGGGCCCTTCAAAATGACTAAAGTGACCGCCTCGGAGATGATTCTGGACAAGTTCGCCGACCACTATAAGGCCAAGAACGTCCACTTCGATAAAGTAGTGGTCCTGCCTTGGCCGAACAACGAGGTGGTCTGGGCCTACTTGATGGCCGGCGAGGTCTACCGTGCCCACCCGGCGACGCCAAAGGATACCACCGAGGCCATCATGGCCAGGCAGCCGGGGATGAAACTGGCCCTGCCCTCCGACCTGGCCCAGTTCGGCATCGGCTTCAACATGCGCGTCAAGCCCTTCTCGGACGAGAACTTCCGCAAGGCCATCGCCCACGCCATCAACCGCAAGAAGCTCCGGGAGATCACCTACTACTATGCCGGCGATGTGGACAAGTACGCCCACAACGTGCTGACTTCTATGGAGGAGCGGTGGCTCTCCAAGGAGCTGCTGGACAGCCTCACCGTCTACGACTACGACCCGGCGAAGGCCGAGGCCATGCTCAAGGATCTGGGCTTCACGAAGGGGGCCGACGGCAATTGGCTGGACCCGGACGGCAACCCGCTTCAGTGGGAGGTCAACTGCCCGGCCGGCTACTCCGACTGGGTGCTGGCCTGCGATGAGCTTGCCGCTCAGCTCACTGAGTTTGGCATTCCCACCGAGTGCCGGCCCATCGAGAATGCCATCTACTGGCCAGGGGCAACAGCTGGGAAGTATAACGTGATGCTGCTCTGGTCGAGCTGCTGGTGGGGCTATGCCCATCCCTGGCGGGGCTTCTACCGCATCTTCTTCGGGGACACCGGCAAGCGCATCGGCTGCCCGCCCAAGCTGACCGGGCCTGACGGCACGGAGGTAGACCTGGATGAGCTGGTGACCAAGATGGGCGCCACCTTCGATGAGGCCGAGCTGAAGAAGCTGGTGGAGACAGCAGCCTGGATCTGCAACGAGCACATGCTCGAGCTACCCTACTGCGAGAAGAAGCTGATGGAGTTCCACAACACTGCTTACGTCCAAGGCTGGCCGGATGTGAATGACCCGCTGTGGTCGCTGGCCGCCGGTGGTGCCGAGCGCGCTGATGTAGTGATGATGGTCCAGGGACTGCTGAAGCCCGCGGCCAAATAGGCAAGCAAGAGGGGGCGCGACCCCCTGGTGGGGGTCGCGCCTCTTTTATCCGCAGGAGGTGCAGCGTGCTTGTTATCCTTAGGAGGATAGGGATCGCCCTTTTCACCATCTTCGTCATCGTCACTCTCACCTTCTTCATCGTGCGAAAGACGCCTGGCGATGTGATGCAGGCCTGGGCGATGGATCTGCTGGACACGTATTCGATGACCTATGAAGATGCCCTGGCCATGGTTAAGTCATGGTATGGCTACAACCCCAATCAGCCGATGCTTCAACAATACATCGCCTACATCTCCGGCCTCCTTAAAGGAGACCTGGGCAAATCCTTCATCTACAAGGTCTCGGTCAATAAGGTCCTCATCAGAGCTCTGCCTTGGACAGTCTTCGTGCTCTCTGTTTCCCTGCTGCTCAGCTTTGGCATCGGCGTGATGTTGGGCATGGCCATGGCGTGGAAGAGGAAGAGCATCTTAGACCCCCTGGTAACCGCCTACGCTTCGTTTACAGGCGCAACCCCGGACTATATCACCGCCCTTATATTGCTCATCATTTTCGCCGTTAACCTCCGCCTGTTCCCCCTCAAAGGCGCTTACGATGCCACCGTAAACCCAGGGTTCACATGGGAATTCATTAAAAGCGTGTTGAAACACGCCGCCCTGCCCATTGCGGCCTACACTTTTGAGCATGCAGCAAGCTGGGCGCTGGCGATGAAAGGGAGTGCGGTGGGAGTTCTGGGCGAGGATTATATTATGGCTGCCAGGGCGAGAGGGCTGAAAGAAAGGCGCATCATGATCCATTATATGGGCAGGAACGCTATCCTGCCCCTGGTCACGAGTTTGGCTATCTCCATGGGAAGCATGGTTGGGGGCTCCACTTTGATCGAGACCGTTTTCAGCTATCCCGGCGTCGGCTGGTTCTTTGGAGAAGCCCTGACGAAGAGGGACTTCGGGTTGATGCAAGGGCTCTTCCTATTCCTGGCGTCGTCCATAATCTTCGCTAACCTGGCAGCAGACATCCTCTACTCGATATTGGATCCACGGATTAAACTGGAGGGTTAGGCGATGGCTGTGACCACAATTCCAGCCGAATTCCGAGGTTTCTTGCGCCGCTCGCTATATGAACCTTTCCTCATCCTTAAAAAGGATAAAAGGGCACTTGCCGGCTTACTTATTTTGCTTTTCTTCCTCCTCATGGCAACCATAGGCCCTGAGGTTATCCCACTGGATATGAGAACCAACTTCGCCGAGAGATTCAAACCCCCTTCACGTGCCCATCCTTTGGGCACCGATTATGGCGGGCGGGATGTCCTGGCAATGATCGTTCACGGTTCTCGCGATGTCCTCTCCGTCGCCTTCCTGGCCGCTCTCTTCACCTCCCTCATAGCCGTGGCGGTCGGTATGATCGCCGGGTTGAAGGGCGGGATGACCGATGCTATTCTATCACTGGTGATCAACGCCGTCCTGAGCGTGCCTAGCTTCCCCGTTATGCTGATCATCGGCTCGGTATTCAAAATAACCAACGCCATTACCTTCGGGGCTGTGCTGAGCATTTGGAGCTGGGGTAGCCTAGCCAGGGCCGTCCGCTCCCAGGTTCTCTCCCTCAAGGAGAGGGAATTCATCGAGGCAGCGAGGACTTTAGGATTGGGCACCTTCCACATCGTCTTCCGAGAGCTTCTACCCAATGTCATGCCCTACATAGCCATCAATTTCATTGATACCATGCGGGGAGCTATCGGTGCCAGCGTCGGCCTGATGTTCCTGGGGCTGGTGCCCTTCTCGGCAACGAACTGGGGAATGATGCTGAACTTCGCCGTGAGGCAGGCAGGGGCGATCTATCTGCCCTATGCCATGGCCTACGTACTTTCCCCTATGGCCGCTATTATGCTCCTCGAACTAGGAGGCGTCTTCTTCGCCCACGGCTTGGATGAGATTCTTAACCCGAGGCTAAGGGCGTAGATTCGAGCTCCGAATCTACGAACCCATGAATGAGGAACAAAATCATGGTGCCCCTTTTAAGCGTTAGAGACTTGGTAGTAGAATTTGACCTCGACAGG
>CAYQVA010000189.1:0-3749 GCA_964420815.1 uncultured Anaerolineae bacterium | reverse complement strand
GAAAGGAGACGGCTTCCATGATCGGACAGGGAAGGGTAGTAGGGGTGATCCTCATTGTTATCGGGCTGATCATCGCCCTGGCAATCACCCTCTGGCTTCTGTCGGGCCTGGCCGAGGGGGCGCTGCGCCACTCCGGCTTCACCCTGGGCTTGGTGGTAGCCCTCATCCTGGCCATCCCCTTCCTCGCCGCTGGGGGTTACCTCTTCGTGAGGGGGCGGGCGGAGGCGAGGCAGCTCGCCGAGCTTAAGAGGGAGAGGAGGGTTCTGGACGTAGTGCAGGCCCATGGCCAGGTGCGCGTTGCCGACATCGCCTTGGAGATGGGCCTCACCCGCGACCAGGTTAAGGGCTACATCTACGACCTAGTGGGCAAGGGGCTATTTGTCGGCTACATCAACTGGGACGAGGGGGTGCTCTACTCCAAGCAGGCCTCGGAGCTGCCGAGGGATAAGTGCCCCAATTGCGGTGGGGAGCTGGAGCTGGCGGGCAAGGGCGTGGTGAGGTGCCCTTACTGCGGGACGGAGATATTCCTATGAAAGCGGCGGGATCGCTCTTCGATGAGGAGGAATTCTCCCGTTGGATTTGGATCGCCATTACATCCCTCCGCGCTACCCAAACGCTTATCCTTTGGGCAGCCCCTTTGAATTCTACGACCAAGAGACGGCTGAAGAGGCCATCAGTTGCGCTCAGGCGGTGATAGACGCTGTTAGGGAGGCAAAGGCACGTTATGCTTAAAGTCGTAGAGCAAAGACGGAAGCAGCGAGAGAGATGGCTAGAGATGGCCCAGGCCTACGCCGAGAGGCTACAGAGAAAGCTGGGCAAACTCACAGCCATCGTCTACGGTTCCGTGGCCCGGGGCGACTTCAATTTGGGAAGTGACGTGGACATCTTGATCGTCTCCGAGGGGTTACCCCTCCACCCTTTGAGGCGGATGGACCTCCTCTATTCTTGCCTTGAGCCCCCTTTAGAGCCCAAGGGCTACACGCTAACTGAGTTCCAAGCCCTCCTGGCCAAACGCCACCCCGCAATAGTGGGGGCCTTGGAGAAGGGCATCGTGGTGATGGATGATCTGGGCCTGGCAAATGGATGTTCTGCTAGTTAACCCGCCCCTTAAAATCGAAAGCCCTACGGAGCACCTGGGGCTGGCCTATCTGGCGGCGGTCTTAAGGGAGAGAGGCGATTATGAGGTTGAGATAATTGACGCGCCGCTAAGAGGGCTAAGCCTCCCACAGACCGTTGATGAGATCGCCAGGAGAAGGTTTAAGGTCTTGGGGATCTCTATCCCCTATCAGGAATGGGCGCTTGTGCCCCTGAGGATGGCTGGTATGCTGCGATCCAGAGGCCTGAAAGCCCATATCACCGTGGGAGGCTTCTTCCCCAGCTTCGCCTATGAAAACCTGCTCAAAGAGTTCCCCGGCATAGATTCGGTTGTGATAGGTGAGGGAGAAGAGACCTTCCTGGAGCTGGTAACGGCATTGATCCAGGGAGATGATTGGAGGGGGGTTGACGGCATCGCTTATCGGGATGGGGATGAGGTAGTTTGCAATCCGCCCCGTCCACTGATCAAGGACCTCGACAGCCTCCCTTTCGCCGAGAGGGATACCCTCCCTTTGGCTCTGAGGCGCAGCGGATATGCCAGCCTCCTCTCCGGCCGGGGGTGTTATGCCAGGTGTACCTTTTGCAGCGTGGTTTCCTTTTACGGGCTCAGCGCCGGCCCGAGGTATAGGGCACGCAGCCCAGAAAACGTAGCCGATGAGATCGAAGGATTGCAGAGGGAGTTTGGCGTAAGCAAGTTCTTCTTTCACGACGCCAATTTCATCGGCCCGGGCCAGGCTGGTAGGGACAGGGTTAGGCGTCTTGCTCAGGAGCTGCTCTCGAGAGGACTTCGGATCAATTTCAGCATCCAATGCAGGGCCGACGATGTCGAGGAAGATCTCTTCTCCTATTTGAAGGAGGCGGGATTGAGGAGGGTTTTCATCGGCATCGAGTCGGGGGTGCAGGAGGTATTGGACCGGTTCAAGAAAGGCGTGACCGTCGCCCAAAACCTGGAGGCCCTCGAGATACTCAAACGATTGGGCTTGAATATGGCCATCGGCTTCATCATGTTCGACCCCGACACCAAATTAGAGGATCTGGTGGAGAATGTCAATTTCTTGAAAAGGGCGGGGGTTTTTGGAAACGAAAGAGCGACTATTGACATGTTAAATCGCCTGCAAATCTTCGCCGGCACACCCGTCGAGGAGGCCCTCCTCCGAGAGGGGAGGCTGAGGGGGACATATCTGCATTACGAGTACGACATAGCCGATCCCCTGGCGGCGATGGTTTACACCGTAGCGAAGCGGCTCGTGGATCTCAAGGTGGCTGTGAAGAGGGTTCTAGGCTTTAGACCAGGTGCATTAGAGGAACTAGGGTAATTATGCCCGTCCGTACTCGTTGTATTTGCCCAAAATGATTATGAGGAAGCGAGGAGGTAACGATGCCCATCCCTAACCTCTGCATGCGCCCTAGCGATTATGAGGATGTAAGGCTATTCGTCCCTCGTGAGGGTTATGAGGAGATTCTGGCTGAGCTTTCCCTGTATCTGGACAGCCCCGGAGCCAAAGGGCGGCGGTTCATGGTCTACGGTGACAGGGGAGTGGGCAAATCCATCGCCGTGCGGGCCGCCATCCAGGAGCTCCAGGCGAGGAGGGACGATTTCTTCCCCGTCTGCGTGAGGGGTGATAGATGCCTCACCACCAAGCAGTTGCTCTCCTCAATGGCCGACGAACTGGCCAGCCAGGTGCGGAAGCTTTTTCCCGGAGAAGAAGACCTCCACGTAGAGACCTCCTATCTCAAAAGCATCATCGGCGCGGAGAGGCTTACGCGAGGGGAGTTCAGGAAAACAGGGGCGGAACTGGAAGTGAGCATCAAGGCGAGCTTTGGGCTTCTGAGTTTCATCACGCATACCCTGGGAATCACTGGGGCCATCAGCAGGGCTATCGGCGAGGAAAGGGAAGAAGAGGAAACCACCGAGATACCCGTTGACGATTTCTTCCGCCTCGAACTCCTTTCTGCTATGCTCCCCGGCATCGCCAGGAAGACGGGGAAAGAGCCCCTCATCTTCGTGGACAACCTTGACCAGCTCGCCGAAGCGACCAGGGAGCCGCAGATTGTGCACGACCATCTGAGGGCGTTGTTTCGGCTGGACCAGGTACCTGTCGTCATCACGGTGCGCAGCGAATTCGCCAGAGACATCCAGAAGGAGAGCCGAACGCCCCTGCGCCTCGAAGGGCTCCCTCCGGAGCAATTGCAGGCTATCCTGGAAAAGAGGCTGGAGGTGGATTGCCCTCAGGCCAGTGCGCTCCGGGAAGCAGGCGTGCTGGAGGTTGGAAGGGAGCTGACCCGCAGGACCGATAACCCTTGGGTTTTCCTGCGCTGGCTTGAGTATCTGTGCACGAAGGAGCTCGAGCCCAGCCGATGCTGGGAGAACTTGAAGGGTTACATCCAGGTCCTTTACGGCTTCTGGACCGACGAAGTCGAGCGGATAGCGGAATGGTTCTTCCAAAGGGGACTGGAACCCGCCAGGGCAGAACTCATAGTTCAGGAAGTGGGATTGGACAGGGACGATGTTCGCCTCTTTGAGGAGAACGGGGTGCTGGTGCCCGATGATTACGCCCGACCGCCGGAATCCAGGCGCTACACCCTCTCCCCACTCCTGGTGTTTTTAAGGTGACGCACTCTCCTCCATCAAGAGAGGGAACCTCCCTTTGAGG
>CAYQVA010000188.1:0-3763 GCA_964420815.1 uncultured Anaerolineae bacterium | reverse complement strand
CCCTATTAACTCTCCTACTACAACCCCCTCCTGGGAGGGCCCACGCGGGCAGCCAAGGTCTTGCTGGTGGGGTGGGGTGAGGGGATGGAGAAAGCAGCTCAGTATCTCAATAGCAAGGAGGGGGCTGAAGGCTTCCACGTGAACACCAATCACATCTCCCAGTTCGCCCCCTTCTTCGTGGGCCATACCAGCGGCCTTAAGGACCCCGATCCCGAAATCTCGGATTACTATGTTTTTTACGTGAACACCATTCAGCGCCAACTGCATCCCGAGATTTTAAATCGCTACTACGGTCGGGAGGAGCCTGAACACGTGGTCACCGTTAACGGCATTGACTACGTCTGGATTTACCCCAACACCAGCTACGTGGAGCCGTTAAGCTACATCGAAAGCCGGGCCAATCCTGAGGAGGACCTGATCCTCCTCGACTTCCCCTCGGTGATCGCCAAATACTACGAGGGTGAACTTCCCCTTTACATCTTGGACGGTGATCGTGAGGAGGCCCAAATAGTGGATGAGCTAAAGGAGATAACCGCCGGCCGCAAGCGCATCTGGTACATCATCTATCCCCAAGCGCCCGGCGATCGCAAGGGCCTGATCCATTATCAAATAAGAACCCATGCCTACAAGGTCGAAGAGCGCTCTTTTCCCGACATCGAGGTGGCCCTCTATCGCCTCACTGATCCTCACTCCTTCCAAGTGGCTTCGGCGGACTCCCCCCTTTCGGTGAACTTCGAGGGCAAGTTCCTTCTAATGGGATATGGATTCGACGACTATCAGGCCCAATGGGGCAGGGACCTCGGGATAGCGCTGAGGTGGCAGGCTTTGCAGAAGAGCGAGCAGAACTACGCCGCCTTCCTCCACCTGGTTGATGGGCAGGGCCACATCTGGGGGCAGGGGGATAGATGGCTGATGAACGACTCCCTCCTCCCTACCTCCGGCTGGGAGGCCGGAGAGATCGTGCTGAATAGATATAACCTCTCCCTCTTGAAGGGCACCCCACCCGGCAGATACCGATTAAAGGTGGGAGTCTACGACAGCCAGAGCGGGCAAAGGCTCCAGATCGTGGGCGAAGATGGCACCTTATTGGGTACCGAGTACGACCTGGGGGACGTGGAGGTGGTGAGGTCTCCCCTCCCGCTCTCCCCAGCTGACCTCCCCATCCAGAATCCCTCCGAGAGGGAGATAGTCGGGCAAATGAAGCTCTTGGGGTATGGATTGAGCAAAGATGAGGTCGCCTTCGGCGAGGGCTTCACTTTGAGCCTCTACTGGCAGGCCCTGAGGGAGATGAAAGAGGATTACACCCTCCGCGTGCAGCTTAAAGATAAGGAAGGAAGGGTATGGGCTGAGGGCAGGTTCCCCCTGGTTAATGAGTATCACACCACCAGTAAGTGGTCAGTGGGGGAGGTAGTTTGGGGGCAGTATGACCTCGTCGTTGACCGCGAGGCCCCTCTCACGAAGGGGGCACTGGCGATCAACCTCTTGGATTCCAAAGGCAAGCCTTTGCTGGAGGAGAATCTCACTTTGGCAGAGCTTACCATTGATGGACGGCGGTTCGAGGTGCCGGAGATAGAACGCCTCATGCGGGCCAACCTGGGCGATACGGTGACCCTCTTGGGCTACGACCTAGCCGAGGCCGAGGTCGAGCCTGGAGGAAGGTTGCACCTCACCCTCTATTGGCAAGCTCGAAGGGAGATGAAGACAAGCTACAAGGTCTTCACCCACCTGCTGGACGAGGATTCCAGGCTCTGGGGCCAGAAGGACGGCATCCCCTGCAAGGGCAGGCATCCGACGACGGAGTGGCTGCCGGGGGAGGTGGTCGTAGATGAGTATGAGATCGCCGTCAAGCCCGACGCCCCCTTGGGCGAGTATGCCCTGGAGGTCGGGATGTACGATGAAGCGACCGGAAAGCGCCTGCCCGTCTATATCAATGGGCAGCCCTTGCCGGGAGATCGCGTGCTGTTGGAACCCTTGATAGTCGTCGAAAGGCGAGAAGGGGAATGAAAACAGTTGCGATTCTAAAAAGGCTTTTCGACGATGAACGGATTATTTTGATCCTCATCTTCGTCATCGCCCTCGTTCCCAGGGTCTACCTCGCCCTCAACGACCGATCGCTTCCGATGAGCGACGAACGCACCTATGACAAGTACGCCTGGAGCTTCGCTCAGAATGAGGGGCGGGTGGAGAAGGGGAAGTACATCTACCACCCCCTCGGCTCCTTCACCTACCGTCCGCCAGGATACCCCCTGTTCCTGGGCTTGATCTATAAGGCCTTCGGCCACAGCTATCGGGCGGCGCGGGCTATCCAGGCGGTGCTCGGGGCAGCGAGCTGCGCCCTGCTATACTCGATCAGCCAAAAGATATTCGGTAGAATAGTGGGCCTGATCGCGGCGCTCCTGGTGGCGGTCTACTCCCTTATGACCCAGGTTTCGAGCTTCCTCCTGTCGGAGACGCTCTTCATCCTCCTGGCGCTGGCGGCGTGGGAGAGGGGCGACAGAGGGACCGTCTTCTGGGCGGGGGCGCTCCTGGGGCTGGCGACCATCACCAGGCCGGTGACCCTGCCGCTCATCCCCCTCCTGGCCCTGCTGGCCTCCTTCTCCGCCGTCGAGCTATTCAGGGAGCTCAAGAGGCCTGGCGCTTGGGGTGAGAAGGGGATTAGGGGAAGAGGGATTAGAGCTGCCCATCTGATAGCCCTGGTCATCGCCCTCCTCGGCCTCGGCTATTACCTCCATCACATTAACCGATGGTTCGCTTACGACGACGAGGGGGGCTACCTCTACGCCGCCTGGCGGATAAGCGAGGGGGAGATGCCCTACCGCGATTTCCTCACGCCGAAGCTGCCCCTCTTCCTCTACTCAGGCGCTCTGCTCCTCAAGCTCTCCGGATACTCGGTTCTCGCCCTGCGAGCGGCCAGCGCTCTGGCCGTGACATCGAGCGCCATCCTCCTCTACCTCACCACGAAGCGCATCTTCGGCGCGGGAACCGCCCTGCTCGCTATGGCCGTCTTCATGGTGCATCGGGACGTCTATTGGTCGGCCCGCTTCTTCCGCCCCGAAGCTTACATGCTCCTCTATAGCATGGCAGGGATGCTCCTCTTCGTACGCTCCTATCCTCAGGGGCGGCGACTGGGTTTGGCCGCCTCGGGCCTTCTCTTCGCTATGGCCACCTTCACCAGGCTCTTCGGCTCCTTACCATTGGCTGGCTGTGTCCTCTTCATGGCTTACGACGCCATCCAATGGAAAGTGGAGAATGGAAAGTGGAGAATGGATCACGGACGTCAACCTCCGACTTCCATCTTCCGTCTTCTATCCTCCATCTTCCATCTTCTCTTTATCTTTATCGCCTTAACAGGCGCGGGGTTCGCCCTCTTTTATCACCTGACCCCCAACTTCTTCGCCGCCATCCTGGGACACCACCTGAGACAGGGGAGCGAACTCAGCCGCTCCCAGGTCTTCCTCAAGGGCTTGAGGCTCTACTGGAGCTACCTCCGAGGCCATCCCCTCTTCCTCCTTCTGACCATCCCTGCCCTGGTGAAAAGTTTTCGGGCAAAGGATACGCTTCAGGCCTTCTTCGCCTGTCAGATTCCGACCGCGGCCGTCCTCCTCTTCCTCTCCCGCGAGCTAGGAGAGCGCCACCTGGTGCACCTGGTGCCCTCCCTCTCCGTCCTCTTCGCGGCCTCACTGGCCTCCTCGCTTTCCAGCGGCTTGCTCCAAAGGGCCTTTGGGAGAAGGGCGAGGCTGATCATAGCCGCTCTCTTGATAGC
>CAYQVA010000187.1:2207-3764 GCA_964420815.1 uncultured Anaerolineae bacterium | reverse complement strand
CATCGCCTGGGGGGTGACCAACGCCGGCCCCGACGTGCAGGACCTCTACATCGAGAGGATCAACCCCAATAACCCCAACCAGTACGAGTACAAGGGTAAGTGGGAAGAGATGGAGGTCATCAGGGAGGAGATCAGGGTCAAAGGGAGGGAGGAGCCGGAGGTCTTGGAGGTGCGCCTCACCCGCCACGGCCCCCTCATCAACGAGGTGGTGGAAGGGCTGGAGCAGCCCCTGGCCTTCAAATGGACGGCCCTGGAGGGGAACCAGCTCTTCCGCAGCGTTATCCTCCTGAATCGGGCCCGCAACTGGGAGGAGTTTAGAGAGGCCCTCAGGTATTGGGCCGTCCCCTCTCAGAACTTCGTCTATGCCGATGTGGAGGGGAACATTGGCTACCAGATGCCGGGACGCATCCCCATTCGAGCTAAAGGACAGGGGCTTGTGCCGGTGCCCGGCTGGACGGGGGAATACGAGTGGGAGGGCTACATCCCCTTCGAGGAGTTGCCCTACGTCTACAACCCACCCACCCACTACATCGTTACCGCCAACAATAAGGTTGTCCCCGACGACTATCCCTACTTCATCTCCTACGAATGGGCGCCCCCTTTCCGCGCCCAGCGCATCTTGGACCTCATAACGGCCAAGGAGAAGCTCTCCATAGAGGATTTCAGGGAGATCCAGGCCGACACCTACTCCATCCTAGGGAGAAGGTTGGCCGAATACATCCTCCAGTTGGAGCCTGAGGGCTGGCTAGAGGAGAGGACGATGAGGCAGGTGCGAATGTGGGATTTCCGTAACGAGGTCAAGAGCCCTGGCGCGGCCATCATAGAGGTCTTCTACCTCAAGCTGGTGGAGAACACCTTCGCCGACGAGCTGGGCGATGAGCTATTTGCGGACTACCTGAAGGCGGGGGAGGGCACATTCCACTCCATGGCCCTGGCGAGGATGCTGGAGGACCCCCACAACCGCTGGTTCGACGATGTCAATACACCGCAGAGGGAGACGCGGGATGACGTGGTGAAGGAGAGCTTTGCCGAGGCCATTGACTTCCTGGGCGACCAGTTCGGCGATGAGCCTCGGGGGTGGCTCTGGAGGCGCCTGCACACCGCCATCTTCGACCATCCCTTGGGCAGCGTGAGGCCGCTGAACCTCATATTCAACAGAGGGCCTATAGCCACTAGGGGCTCCGGCTCCACTGTCAACGCCTCGGGCTTCGACTTCAGCGAGCCCTTCGCCACCCAGGTGGTGGTCTCCTATCGTCAGATCGTTGACCTGGGCGACCTGGCCAACTCCGTCTCCATGCACACCACCGGGCAGTCCGGCCAGCCCTTCCACAAGCACTACGCCGACATGATCAAGCCCTGGCAGGCCGTGGACTACCACCCCATGCTCTTTGAGAAGGAGAGCATCGCTGCGAACAAGGAGGGATTGCTGGTTCTGACTCCCAGGTAGGGGTATAATTGGCGCGAGATGAAGACGACCATCGCCTGCTTGCCTTGCTTCGTTGACGACATCGCTGGGGCAGTTCTCCTGCTCACCCCCGATGAATCGCTCCGCCGCCG
>CAYQVA010000187.1:0-2107 GCA_964420815.1 uncultured Anaerolineae bacterium | reverse complement strand
GAGCTTCGCCGCTACGGGAACGAGGTAGTGGTTGCCGTGAAGGGCGGGCCCATCACCAGCGACGCCACTTTAGAGGATGCTCAAGCGGTGGGCCTGGCCGCGGTGGCCGATAAAATCATCCTCACCGGCCCCGACACCTTGGGGATGCCGGTTGACGAGGAGATGTCCGCCGAGCTGAGGCAGGAGCTTAGCCAGGCCGATATAGTCATCGGCAAGGGGCAGGCCAATTACTACGCCCTCTCGGAGATCACGGATGAGGTTCGCGGCCAGGTTGCTTGCCTGTTCCGCACCAAGTGCGATGTGGCTGCCCATTCCGTCGGCACGGCGGGCAGGGTGAACGTGGCCACGTTTGTCGCCACGGGAGAGAAAAAGTGTTCTGTAGGGCTGCAATGAAAGGCTTGCATTATCGTGCGAGGCGATGAGCTGGGTGTGGGTATCGCTGCTAGCCGGGACATGCCAAAAGCGGTGGCTTAAATGGAAGCGCAGAGGATGAGATTCCTGATCGTTGGGGCGAGGGCTATCGGCTCCCTGATAGGGCATAGGCTGGCCAGGGCGGGGAGCGAGGTCACCCTGGTGGGCCGCGAATGGTACGTGGCCGCGGTGCGGGCACGGGGCCTGGGCCTGGAGGAAGGCAGGCAGGTCACATGGGCGACGGACCTGCGGGCAGTTACGCGTGTGGAGGATGTGGCTGATGAGCCCTTCGACCTGGTCATCTTCACCGTGAAGGCCTACGACACCGCCGCCGCTGCCAAGCAGGTGGCGCCTTTGGCCCGCCAGGGCATCCCCATCCTGATAGTGCAGAATGGGGTGGGAGGAGAGGAGATAGCGGCTGAGGTTCTAGGGGATGTGGCGATCCTCTCGGCGGTGATCACCCTGTCAGTGGAGGTGTTGGAGCCGGGGCTGGTGCGCTTAGCCACCTCTCGGGGCGGGCTGGGCCTCGCGCCCACTGTCCCAGGCCAATCACTGGACGGACTAGCCAGGATTTTCCAGGAGGCGGGCTTCAGAACTGCCATTCACCCCGATCACCGGGCTATGAAGTGGTCCAAGCTCCTCCTTAATATCATCGCCAACGCCTCCTCGGCCATTTTGGACATGCCACCCGATGGGGTCTTTGCTGACCGGCGCCTCTTCGCTTTAGAGAGAGCAGCCTTCTGCGAGGCAGTGATGGTCATGCGGGCTCTGGGCCTGCGGCCGGTATCCTTACCCGGCTATCCTGTGCCTCTCTTCGCCTGGGCTATCCCCTCGCTGCCAGGCTCCATACTGCGCCCCATCCTCCGCAAGCTCGTCGTGCGGGGGCGGGGCGGCAAGATGCCCTCCCTTCACATTGACCTCTCCCGTGGCAAGGGCAAATCGGAGGTGGACTACCTCAACGGGGCTGTGGTCAGGCATGCTGAGGAGCTGGGGCTGGATGTGCCCGCCAACCGGGCGCTGCACTCCGTATTGATGGGCATTGTGAAGGGCGAGATCCCTTGGGAGGAATACCGAGGCCGGCCGGAGAGGCTATTATCCGTTGCAGGAATGGCGTAGGGCTTCGAGGAGCGACGCTTCACCGCTCGCTAAAACCCGATTTCGCCCCCCATCTTCAGGATGTTTTCCTGCCTAGCCCACATCGCCCTCCGCTCCTCTTCGGTCTCGTGGTCGTAACCCAAGAGGTGCAGGAGGCCATGTACCACTAGGAGGTCCATCTCCTCCTCGACCGAGTGGCCATACTCGCGGGCTTGCTCCAGCGCCCTGGGGTAGGAGACCACTATGTCGCCCAGGTAAGCGGAGGCTTCGGGAGGGGTGACAAAGCCCTCCTCATCGCTAACTACGCCGAAGGAGAGGACGTCGGTGGGGGCATCCACGCCGCGGTACCGCCTGTTCAGCTCCTGAACCTGCTCGTCTCCGGTGATCAGGATGGTCAGCTCCCCTTCACTTCTTCCTTCTGACTCAAGGGCTTTAGTTATGACGCGGCGCAGACGCCCTTCGTCAACCTTTCCGGCGAAGCGGGGATCAATCTGGATGTCTACCTTCATCTTGCCTCCGCTATCTCTCGGAGAGGGCTTCAGGGGGAGTGTCAAGTCAAATGAAAATGTTACCGAAAGGGGATTGTTCAGTCAAAAGATAA
>CAYQVA010000186.1:0-3767 GCA_964420815.1 uncultured Anaerolineae bacterium | reverse complement strand
TTTCCCTCTTCGACCACTCGCGCATCACCGCCGCCATCGCCGTGTGCCTTCATAAAGATGAGGTCGAAGAAAGCGAATTCAATAGGCTCCTGGAGGCGCTGAGAACCGGCGACAAAGAGGCCCTGAAAGCGCCTCGTTTCCTCCTCGTGGGCGGGGATGTGTCGGGCGTGCAGGATTTCATCTACACCATCACCTCCAGTGGGGCGGCCAAGGGGCTTCGTGGGCGCTCCTTCTACCTGCAACTCCTCAACCAGGTGGTGGCCAGGTTCCTGCTGCGGAAGCTGGGTCTCCCCTTTCTGAACATCGTCTATATTGGCGGGGGGAACTTCTACTTCCTAGCCCCCCTCTCTGTCAAAAACATGCTGGAGGGACTCAGGAGGGAGGTGGCCCGGCGGCTCATCGCCGTCCATAAAGGCGACGTCTACCTGGCATTGGATGCGGTGGATGTATCGCCCCTCGACTTCATCATCGAGGAGGGCGGGGAGGAGCCGTCCCGCTGGGCGGCGAAGGTGAACGAGCTCTTCGGCAGGCTCAACCGGGCCAAGGAGCGCCGCTTTGCCGAGCTGGGCACGGGGATGTATTGGGAGGTGTTTGAGCCGCAGGGGAAGGGAGGGCTGCCAGAGGAGGAGGGGAAGCCCAGATTCTGCCAGATATGCCAGGAAGAGGATGGGGTCAGGGAGGATGAAGATGGCGTCCGACGCTGCGAGCTGTGCCGTAGCTTTGGGAAATTGGGGAGCAAAATCGCCTCTGCTGAGTGGCTGGTGCTGGGCGAGGTAGAGCCCGAGGAGCCTGGCGAGGGTCCCTGGGATTACGAGAGGGCCCTGCGCCTCTTTGGCGTGGTGGCGATGCCGGCGGGCAGGGTTGAAGATGCCCAAATCGAGGGGGCTGAACGCATCATCGCTTACCGGCTCCGCAAGAGCGATTTCCTCATCGAACCTGAGGACGAGGTGGAGAGGGCCTATGGGTTTGACTTCCAGGCCAGGGCCGTGCCTCACACACCTAAGGGGGAAATCGCAGACTTCAGCGACATCACCCAAGCCAGCAAAGGGATGAAGCGATTGGGCGTCCTGCGGATGGACGTGGACAACTTAGGCCGACTGCTCAGCGAGGGCCTGGGGTGGAAAGCCAGCGCCTCCCGCCTGGCGACCATGAGCTTCATGCTCAGCGCCTTCTTCAAGGGGTGGCTGGGCGAGATATGCCGGGATTTCAACGAATCCAATGAGAATGAGAAGAAGGGCTTGGTCTACCTGACTTACTCCGGCGGGGACGACCTCTTCCTGGTCTGTTCCTGGAACCTGGCGCCTGTGCTGGCCCGAAGGATTCGAGAAGACTTCGCCAAATTCACTTGCGATAACAGGAACGTGACTATCTCGGCGGGCATAGCCGTGGTGCCCGAGAAGTATCCGGTCTACAAGGCGGCCGAGCTCGCTAAGATAGCCCTGGACGAGGAGGCCAAGGAGGTGCGCCGCCGAAGGAATGGCTACCTTGCGATCAAGGATGCTATCTCCTTCCTGGGCAAGCCCCTGGGGTGGGAGGAGTTTGAGAAGGCGCTGAAGTTGAAAGACCAATTGTTGAAGCTTATCGAAGAGGAGAAATTTCCAAGGGGGCTTCTGGCGCGCCTTTTCACCATCTATTCCCTCTACGCCCGCAGCGAGCGGGCGATGGTGGAGGCACTGCGGAGGTATGAGGTTGACCTGAGCGACTACCAGAAGCGCATCCTCTACGACAAATGGCGCTGGCGGCTGGTTTATAACTTAGCCCGCTTCAAAGAAGCCCATAAGGAGCAGAGGGAGCAACTGGAGGAGCTGAGAAACATGCTTCTGGAAGGGGGTGATGGGCTGATAAGTCTTCTTGACTTGGCCGTCCGCTGGACGGAGTTTCTGACCCGTTAACCGGTTCACCCTCCCGCAGGTTTTGGAACCTGTGGGAGGGTTTAGGCAAAACAAGCTGGAGGTGAACGATGGCGAAGAAGAGCAGAGAGTTTCAGGTGCCCACTGCGGACATAAAGAGGGCCATTGAGGGGGATGCGGAGAAGCTGGTGGCAACGGCCCAAATGGTAGGCTATCACCTCAAGGGCAGAGGTTTGACCACCAGCCAAATTCGCAACATCTTCGGCGAGGTCAAGCGGATGGAGGCCTCCGGCTACGACCGCAATCGCCTGATACTCCTCAAGCCGCGCCTGGCCTACGCCGCTGGGAGGCACCGCGGGGCGGTAGAAGATCTGCGAGATGTCTTGGTGGCCGCTATAGATGCGGTGGATGATGCTGCAAGGTTCAAGAACTTTGTGAATTTCTTCGAGGCCATCCTGGCTTATCATCGGGAGGCAGGAGGTAAATGATGGACAGGATAAAACTGAGGGGCAAACTCATCATCGAGGGCCAGATCGAGGCCGTAACTGGCCTACACATCGGCGGGGCGCAGACGGGCCTGGAGATAGGCGGCGTGGACAATATCGTCGTCCGCGATCCCCTCTCTAACCATCCTTACATCCCGGGTTCCTCCCTCAAGGGGAAGATGCGCTCGCTGATGGAGCGAAGGCTGGGCCTGCCGCTCAATCGCTATGTCCGACGAGGCAGGCCAGAGGTACGCATCCACGAGTGTGAGGAGGAGGGCAGGTATAAGACCTGCGACGTGTGCCGGGTCTTCGGAGTGGCTGGGGAGAAAGAGTTCGCTACCCCCACCCGTCTCTACGTGAGGGATACGCGCCTCTCTGATAAAAGCGCCGAGGATTTGGGAAAGCTGGAGACCGAGTATCCCTATACTGAGATCAAGTGGGAGGCGGCCATAGACCGCATCACCTCCGCTGCCGTGCCGCGGCAGTTCGAGCGCGTTCCAGCGGGGGTGACCTTCGGCCCGCTCACCATGGTCTTTAACTTCTACGAGGGAGAGGGCTTCACCATCGAGGAAGACGTCCGGCTCCTGCGCCGCCTCTTCGAGGCCATGGAGCTTCTGGAGGACGATTACCTGGGCGGGATGGGCTCCCGAGGCTACGGCCAGGTGAGGTTCCAGAGGCTCACACTCACCCTCAAGACGGAAGGCCATTATACGGATCCGGAGAAGAGCCCGGCGGTGGAAATCATCAAGGAGACGGACGTCCCCTCCTTGCGGGCGAGGGAGGAGGAGATAATCAGGAAAATCAAGGAGCAACTGACCGCCTCGAAGGAGGGCTCTGATGAAGGCGCTGGTGATTAAGCTTAAGCCCAGGGGGGCCTTCCACTTCGGCGAGCGAGGCGTGGGCATCGAGGAGACCGAGGCCCTGGCCCACTCTGACACCATCTTCTCGGCCCTCTGCTGGGCCTGGACGCTGCTCTTTGGCGAGGCCGAGCTCGAAAAGCTCCTGGGCCGCTTTTTAGATAACCAGCCGCCCTTCCTCATATCCTCCGCCTTCCCCTACGTCAGCGAGGTGCTCTTCCTGCCGCGCCCTCTCACGGTCAAGGGACAGGATGAGGAGGAAATCCGCCGCCTGAAGAGGGTTGGATACATCTCCCTGGGCGTTTACAAACTTCTCCTCGCCGGCTCCCTCCCCCAGGAGCCCATCCTCATCCAGGATGGGCACCTCTGGATGACCGAGGAGGAATTTAAGGGGCTGCAGGGCCCCATTCTCGATAAGGACGAGCTGAGGGATTTCCTCCGTGAGTGGGCCTTGCTGGGGAAAATAGAGAAGCCGGAGCCCATCCAATATGCTCATTGCTACCGGTTATGGGAGATAAGCGAGGTGCCCCATGTGGCGGTGGACAGGGTCACCTCGGCCTCCAACATCTTCCACG
>CAYQVA010000185.1:0-3795 GCA_964420815.1 uncultured Anaerolineae bacterium | reverse complement strand
GGCCACCATCGAGCGCTTCATAGAGTAGACAAAAGGTTGGGCTTGTGGTATACTGGGAGACAAGATGTCCTCGATTAAGAGATGGCTGTTCGTGGCCATAGGGGGCCTGGCCATACTGCTGGCGGCTGGGGTCATAGCCGCTGGCGCCTTTCTCTCCCTCCACCCAAAGCGCCAACCCACCCCCACTCCGCTGCCTCGATGGGTTGACCCCATCAGCCAAATCGAGAGGGAGGGGATCGAGCCTCCCCTGGCGCTCCTGTCGCTGGCGGGCGCTAGCGACCTGGAGGCGGTGAACAGCGCCCTGGACGGGGGCGAGCTGGAGAGCGCCTACGCCGCCATCGTCTTCAGCACAGGCCTCACCGACCAACAGAGGGCGGGGAGCCTGCTCCTCCTGGCCCAGCGGTACATAGCCACGGAGAATGGCCTCAAGGCCAAGCTCTGCTACCAGCAGGTGAACACAATAGCGACCTTGAGCCCCGCCCTCCCCGACTTCTCCAGAGCCGAGGCCTACTTGCAGGTCGGGCAGGGGCTAGCAACCCTGGGGGAGAGGGAAGACGCCCTCTTTAACTACGACCAAGCCCACACTATCGCCCTCTATAGCCCTTACCTCAAGGAACCTCACAGGGCCTATATTCTCGACCAGCTAGCCGAGGCCTATGCAGCCCTCGGCGAGGGTGAGAGGGCCGGTCAATGTTCCGAGCAGAGCGCTGAAGCGCGATGGCCCGCCAAAGCGAGATCGCTCTCTCTCCCCAGCTCACCGGAGGGCGCCATCGGAGAAATACCCCCACAGCCGGAGGTCGAGGCTGCGAGGGAGCGGCGCGTGGCAGCGGCCCGGAGCCTCATAGACTGCCTTAAGGCCGTCCCAGGGGAGGTCCCGAGCGATCTCTTGGAGGGTCTGGCCCAGGCCCTGCGAGCCGAGGATGAGGCGAGGCGCAAGTTCTACGAGGCCCAGTTGCCGAAGGTGTTCAGGATGGCGACCAAGGTCGCCTTGGCTCGAGATAAAATCGAGTGGCTGACCATCAAGTACCGGGTAGCCCTAGGGGGCTTTGGCCTCAGCATATTGCCGGAATGGGAAGGCCAATTGGCGCACATCAGGTCGGATCTGAATGGGGCCTACGAGGAACTCTATGCCTTCCGCAGCGAGCAGGTCATCGCCCTCCCCCAGGCCGAGGATATAGATCGCGCCTGGCTTGCCCTGATACGGGAGGAGATCGAGGCGGGGAGGCTTGGGCTTTACCCAAACTACCCAGAGGAGCGGCTCATCTCCAAGCTCAGGGGGGCTACGGCTAAACTCATCGCCGGGGGTGAGAGGGGGTTACGCGTCGAAGCGTTTTGCCAAGATGGAGTCAACGTCTTCTACCTGACGGCTGGCGAATAAGGGGGGATAACCATGCCCAAGATAGCCATCGGCGGCAAGGGAGGGGTGGGAAAGACGACGCTTGTGGCCCTTCTGGCCCACATATATGCCAGCGATGGCTGGGATGTGCTGGCCATTGACGCCGATCCCAACACTAACCTGGCCTTTGCCCTCGGCTTCCCCGAGGAGTTAGCCGCCAGCATCACCCCCATCGCTGAGATGAGCGAGCTGATCGCCGAGCGCACGGGTGCCGAACCCGGTGGCTTCGGCCTCCTCTTCAAGATGAACCCCCGCGTTGATGACATCCCCGACCGCTTCTCGGCCACCCATCGCGGGGTCAAGCTCCTGGTGATGGGCACGGTCAGGCGAGGTGGGGCGGGATGTGTCTGCCCCGAGAGCGTATTGCTCAAGAACCTGGTTACCCACCTCCTGCTACATCGCTCTGAAGTGGTCATCATGGATATGGAGGCTGGGATCGAGCACCTGGGCAGGGCTACGGCCCAGGCTGTGGATGCCCTGATCGTCGTCGTCGAGCCGGGGCTTCGTAGCATCAAGACGGCTCAGACCATCAAGAGGCTGGCCAGCGACATCGGCATCCCTCGCCTCTACGCGGTCGGCAACAAGGTGCGCAGCGAGGCTGATCGCGACTTCATCGCCGAGAAAATGCCCGGCTGGCCCCTTCTCGGCTTCATCTCCTACAGCCCAAAGGCCATCGAGGCGGACCTCAGGGGGGTGCCGGTCTTCGACCTCGATCCCCAGATGGTCGAGGAAGCCAGAGCAATTGTAGCCAAGCTCAATAGCCTCTCGCAAACCCAGGAATAGATTACAGATTGCAGATTGCAGATTGCAGATTGCAATTCATATAGCTGGAGGTGCACAATGGAGATCACCTGGTATGGACACTCCTGCTTCAGGCTGCGGGGAAAGGGAGCCACGGTCGTCACCGACCCCTATAGCCCGGATTACGGCTATACCCTCCCCCGCATCCGGGCGGACATCGTCACCATCAGCCATCATCACCCCGACCACGATTATGTGCGAGGAATTAAGGGAGATCCCAAAGTCATTGATGGGCCAGGCGAATACGAGATCAAAGGCGTCTTCATCACCGGCATCCCAACTTTCCACGACCGGAGGCGGGGGAGGGATAGGGGTTCTAATACCGTCTTCCTCTTTGACATAGATGACCTGAGGGTCTGTCACCTGGGCGACCTCGGCCACGTGCTGGATCAATCGCAGGTGGAGGCCCTGGGCGACATTGACGTCCTGCTCATCCCTGTGGGTTCGGTCTACACCATAAATGCCTCCCAGGCGGCTGAGGTGGTGAGCCTCTTGGAGCCCAAGATCGTCATCCCCATGCACTATAAGACCGAGGTCTTGACCTTGAAGCTTGACCCGGTGGACAAATTCCTTAAGGAGATGGGGGTGGGGGGATTAACCCCTCAGGAAAGCCTGAAGGTCACCAAAAGCAGCCTCCCGGAGGAGACGCAGGTGGTGGTCCTCCAGTACAAGCAGTGAGCCCAAAGGTTGCGAACTCTCTCCCCTTGCAAGTTGTCTCCCCTGACAAGCTGTCTCCCCAAGGGAAGATAGCTTATGCGCAAGGCGGGGAGACAACTTGCAACCATAAGCGCACAAGGGCTTATCCGTAAGGCGGGGAGAGAGTTCGCAAGGAGGATGGATCCGTTGATAGATCAAGAGAGGATAGCCAGGGCGGTGAGGGAGATAATAGCCGCCATCGGGGAGGATGAGACGCGCGAGGGGCTTGTGGGAACCCCAGAGCGCATAGCCAGGATGTACGCTGAGGTTTTCGAGGGGCTGTATCAGGACCCCGTCAAGGAACTGGCCGTCAGCTACAAAGAGGACCACCAGGAGATGGTGGTGGTCAAGGACATCCCCTTCTATTCCATGTGCGAACATCATTTCCTGCCCTTCCACGGCGTGGCGCACATCGGCTATATCCCCGATGGGCGTGTGGTGGGCATCAGCAAGCTGGCACGGGTGGTGGAAATCCTGGCCCGCCGCCCCCAGTTGCAGGAGAGGTTGACCAGCCAGATCGCCGACACCATCGTCGAGGGGCTGAAGCCCAGGGGGGTGGCCGTCGTCGTGGAGGCGGAGCATCTCTGCATGACCATGAGGGGCATCAAGAAGCCGGGGAGCATCGTGGTCACCTCAGCCAACCGCGGCCTCTTCCGCAAGAGGCCTGCCACCCGCGCCGAGTTCTTCTCCATCGTGCAAGGGAAGAAGCCCTAGAGTAACGAGAAGTCTCTCCGAAAGATATGAGAGAATGCATAGATTGAAGGAATGCAAAACTTCGTGAACAAGCGGAGAGACTTCTCGTTATCGGAGGACGGAGATGAAGCAGGCATTTTATCTCGTGGGGATCGCCCTCCTGGCCATGAGCCTCAGCCTCGTAAGCTGCGGGCCGTCAGGTCCGACGC
>CAYQVA010000184.1:0-3833 GCA_964420815.1 uncultured Anaerolineae bacterium | reverse complement strand
GAAGGCGATGGACCTGGTCTTGGAGGTGGTTCCCCCTCCATCGCCGGAGAGGCGTCTAGCCGCTGCGAGGGAAGCCCTTAAGGAGGCGAGGCGCTACGGCGTGACCAGCATCCACGATAACACCACCGCCGCCGACCGGGAGGTGTATCGCTATCTGCTGGAGAAGGGTGAATTGACGGTCAGGGTCTATGCCCTGCTGCGGGATCGGCCGACTGACAAGAGGACGGGCATGGGCGATGAGCTCTTCAGGATCGGGGCGGAGAAGGGCTTCGTTGACGGGGCGCTGGGGTCGAGCACCGCCCTGCTCTTCGAGCCCTACGCCGATAACCCCACCACTTGTGGCCTGGCGCAGGTATCGGAGACTGAGCTGAAGGAGGCGATAAGGGAGGCGCACAGGAGGGGGATGCAGGTCGCCTGGCACGCCATCGGCGACGCCGCCAACCGCATGGCCCTCGATGCCATCGAGGCGGCGCTGCGGGAGGTGCCCCGCAAGGACCATCGCCATCGCATCGAGCACGCCCAGGTCCTCGCCCCGGCCGACATCCCCCGCTTCGCCCAGTTGGGCGTCATTGCCTCCATGCAGCCGGCCCATTGCATCTCCGACATGCCCTGGACGGAGGCCCGCCTGGGGGCCGAGCGGGCCAAGGGGGCCTATGCCTTCCGCTCGCTATTGGACTCAGGGGCGATGATCGCCTTCGGCACCGATTGGCCGGTGGACTCCCTGAACCCTATGAAGGGGCTCTATGCCGCGGTGGCCAGGCGGGGCCTTGATGGGAAACCCGAGGGGGGCTGGTATCCGGAGCAGCGCCTGACCATGGAGGAGGCGTTGCGCCTCTACACCCTCGGCTCGGCCTATGCCTCCTTCGAGGAGCGGATCAAGGGCTCGCTGGAGGCGGGCAAGCTGGCGGACATCGTCGTCCTCTCCCAGGACATCCTGACCATCCCGGTGGAGGGGATCATGGAGACCGAGGTGGTGATGACCATCCTTGGGGGAAGGGTAATTTACGAGCGCTGACGCCAGTAAGCGGAGACTTCCGAAGTCTGCCTAAGAATGGGTAGCTCCTTGCCCTGTTGTCTAAATGGGGAAAGCGTGGTAAACTATGGTGGGCGCATCGTCGCGCCAATATTTCGAAGGAGGCGAGGATGAGGAGGCAAGTGAACCTGAGGGTGGAGGATATGCCCCGCCAGTGGTATAACATCGTCCCCGACCTGCCAGAGCCGCTCCCCAAGCCCAAGGACCCGGAGGAGGGGGAGTCGAGAGTGGCCCTGTTGCGTAAGATGCTTCTTGAGGAATGCCTGGGGCAGGAAGATTCCACCCAAAACTGGATAGACATCCCCGATGAGCTGTGGGAGCTCTATGCCCTGGCCGGAAGGCCCAGGCCCCTCTTCCGGGCCCTGAACCTGGAGAGGGCGTTGGACACCCCCGCCAGGCTTTACTACAAGGCCGAGTTCCAGAGCCCTACGGGCAGCCACAAGGTGAACACCGCCCTGGCCCAGTGCTATTACGCCAAGAAGGAGGGCTACAAGAGGGTCGTCACCGAGACCGGGGCTGGCCAATGGGGGACGGCCCTGGCCTACGGGGCCAGCCTGCTGGGCCTCAAGTGCACCATCTATTGGGTGAGAGCTGTCTATAATTGGAAGCACGACCGCCGCAACTTCATGCAGCTCCTGGGAGCCGAGGTCAACGCCTCGCCCAGCCCTAAGACCGAGTTCGGGAGGTCCTTCTACGAGAAAAACCCCAATCACCCCGGCTCCCTGGGCATAGCCATCTCCGAGGGGATGGAGGACGCTCGGAAGGACCCGGAAGCCGTCTACTGCCTGGGCTCGGTCCTCAACCACGTCCTCCTCCACCAGACCATCATCGGTCTGGAGACCAAAAAGCAGTTCGAGGTCTTCGACGATTATCCCGACATCATGGTCTCCTGCCTGGGAGGGGGGTCGAACTTCGGCGGCTTCGTCCTTCCCTTTGTGAGGGACGTGCTCAAGGAGGGGAAGAAAATCCGCTTCATTGCTGCTCAGAGCGAGGTGGCGCCCAATTTGCAGGGCGAGTACAGGTATGATTTCGCCGACCATGCTGAGACCACGCCCCTCATCAAGATGTATACCTTAGGCCACAGGGTGGAGATGGAGCCCATTCGGGCCGACGGGCTGAGGTATCACGGCTGTGCGCCCATCATCAGCCTGCTGAGGCACCTGGGCTACATCGAGACGGTGGCCTATCCAGCCGATGAGCGCTACGTCTTCGAGAGGGCGAGGATGTTCATTCAGGCAGAGGGTTACCTTCCCGCCCCTGAATCGGCTTACAGCATCGCCTGCGCCATTGACGAGGCTTTGAAGTGCAAGGAGTCCGGCGAGGCGAAGGCCATCGCCTTCAACATCTCAGGGCACGGCTTCATGGACATGCAGGGCTACAGGGAAGTCTTGGGGCTTCCATAGAAAGGATTAAAAATGGGTAAGTGGCTGAAGGCAGCAATCTTCGTCGCACTGCTCATCGCCGCAGGTTATCTCTTCGGTGACGTTTGCAAGCAGACCCAGCAAGGGTATGAGCCGCTCTTAGCCCTTTCCGTCAGGGATACCCTTCGCCTCACCCTCTGGCTCTTGGCGGCGCTAGGAGCGGTTACGGTGACAGCGGGCCTTGTTGCCGCCCTCGTTCGCCCCTTGTGGGTCTGCCTCATCTCCTTTGCCCTCTCCGCCCTGGCCATGCTCCTCGCCTGGGAGCTGGAAGCGACCAGCAGCGCGCTGGCATCGCTCTATTTCATCGCCTCAGCCATCTACGCTTGGGGGGTCGCCAGGGGATTGGAGGAACGCCTCAGCTTCTCCGTGCGGCCCATCTCGGAGAGCCAATCCACCCTACTCATGGCGCTCATCGTCGTGGCCTGTGGAAGCCTCTACCTGGGCTACGCCGCGCACATCGAGGAAGAGGGCTTCTCCATCCCGCCAGCCCTCGTTAATGTGGTCATGGAGAGGGTGGAGAAGGAGATCGAGAAGCGGGTGCCGGAGGCCGACAGGGAGAAGGTCCTAGCCGAGTTCAAGGAGGGGTTTGAGAAGGGGCTGGAGGGATTCGTGGAGAAGACGATAAGGCCCTACGAGAAATTCATCCCTCTGGCCCTCTCCCTCAGCCTCTTCATGCCCTTAGTGACCATCACACGCTTTCTCTCATGGATACCGATCTTGGTCTTGGGGGCCATCTTCCCTCTTTTGACCGCCCTGGGCGTAACCAGGGTGGTCACGGAGATGCGGGAGGTGAAGAGGCTGACGATCGAGTAGATGATGGATGAAGACGAAAAAAGTGCAGGGGGGAACCTACGCCCTCCTCCTCTGGTTGGGGGAGTCCGAGGAGATCGTTGTGGGCCGGCTAGGGAGATTCGCTTTCCCTGCTGGTTATTACCTCTACGTGGGCAGCGCCCTAGGCGGCCTGGAGGGTCGGTTGGCGCGCCATAGCCGTCAAGAGAAAAGGCTGCGCTGGCACATTGACTACCTGCTCCAGAGGGCGCTGTTGCTCGAGGTATGGAGCATGGCCTCGGAAAAGCGTTTGGAGTGCCTCTGGGCTGAGGTCGCCCGGAATCTACCTGGGGCGCAGGTGCCAATCCCCCGTTTCGGCTCCTCTGATTGCCGTTGCCCCTCCCACCTGATCTACTTCGCCGCCAAGCCGGACTTCGCCCTCTTTGAGGAGAGGCTCCAGGCCTGTATGCCAGGAGCTGTGTTGAGCCGCGAGATAAGGGAGCACTCTGCAGTAGGATGCTAAAACCTCCCGCAGGTTTAAATTTGCTGCGCCGAAAGACTGTTCGTCACCTGACGAACAGTCTCGCTGTATTGCGATTTGTGCGTTTTGC
>CAYQVA010000183.1:0-3836 GCA_964420815.1 uncultured Anaerolineae bacterium | reverse complement strand
TTCGTCGGGCATAGAGCCCACCGCGCTGAGCGACTGGACGCCGAGATTGACGCGCCAGTGTATGAGTTGTAGGGACTGACGGAGGAGGAGATTGCGGTGCTGGAGAGGCCGGGTTGAAGCAGACACGGCAGCGTTGGGAGGATTCCCTCACCCACCAGGGATATGCGAGGCGGATGAATCCTATCAGGGCCGGTTGGAGGAGAAAAGAGATGACATCCTCAAAGTCCAGGAAGACTAAGCGAAGACGGAAGCGGAGGCAGAAGCGGCTTGAGAGCTTTAAGAGGAAGTTAGCGCAGGGACCCCTTCGCGGCCAAAAGATCGTCATTGCGCCACGCGGCAAAGAAAAAATGTCCGAAGTGCTGATGGACTTCGTAGAACCCTACCTCGAATTCGCCGACACAGAAGAGGACTTCCGGAAACTGTTGACATTGGCTGCCATAGCGTGGAATGCGTCTTTTCTCTCCAAAGAAGAGCAGCAAGATATAGTTGACAGCATTCTTGATGAAGGGATACCAGGAGCCACTGAAGAGCTGAAAACAGGCCTGAAAGAAATCGTGAACATGCTCATCGCAAGAAAAAAGGCGTATTTCTCCCAATACACGCGAAGGATAATCGATTTCGAGCTGACAGACATAGGAAGAGGCTATCATCTATCTGTTGCTTCGACTTTGGGAGAAAATCATTAAGGCCACACCCCGTCGCCGCCAAGACAAGCTCTGGCGGCGGGATAGAGGGCTGATGCTCCTGACGAGCCTGGCGGTATCTGGGGATGGAGAGGATACCCGCGCCCTTGTGGCGCAGAGCTTCAGTCGGATGATTACAAACAAGGAGGTCTCACGTGAAAAAGCTTCTGGTTTTCGTCACTCTGGTCGTACTCTGCTTCCTCATCGGCTTCTTCGCCGCCTTCATCAACCTGACTGAGGTTGACGCTGCCTTCCGCGATCACCTGCGGGCGGTGATACCCCAGGGGTGGCAGGAGCGGCTGCGGCCCCTGCGGGCCCCTGTGGTCATCGGCTTCACCCCGAGGTTCGACGCCACCGATGTCCTGCCTACCACTCCCATCTCCATCACCTTCCTGACGCCGATGAGCAGGGAGCTGACGGAGAGCAACATCTCCATCGAGCCCATGATCGAGGGCGAGTTCTCCTGGGAGGATAGGACCCTCACCTTCACGCCCAAAGAGGGCTGGCCCCTGGGCGCAGAGGTGAGGGTCACCGTCAAACGAGGGGCGCGGAGCTGGCTTATGCGACGCATGGAGAGGGAGTTCACCTTCCACTTCAACGTCCTCGGTCCGCCGACCGTCGTGGAGACGGAGCCCATCCAGGGGGCCAAATACACCTACCTTCGGGATCGGCTCTCCATCACCTTCAACCGCGAGATGGATCACGCCTCGGTGGAGAGCCGCCTCTTCATCACCCCGGAGATCCCCCGCCAGCGCCTGGCCTGGAAGGAGAACCAGTTGCTTATCAGCGGCGCCCTCCAGCCCTCGACCGAATACAGGATCGCCATCCTGAGCGGGGCGGTGGATGCCGAATACGGCATGGCCATGGAGGAGGACTTCATCTGGTCCTTCACCACCACGGAGCGGTTCCCCTACGTCTCCATCGTCGGCATAGGGCGCTATGGGCTGATGGAGGCCGATAAGCCGGCCCAACTCAGGCTGGAGATGGTCAACGTCAGCCGCGTTGACCTGGCGCTCTACGCCATTGACGTGCCCACCTACATCGAGATGAAGGGCTTCTCCTTCGACGATTGGCGCCACTACCAACCGGAGGTCGAGCCGATAAAATCTTGGTCCATCGAGCCGACGGCGGCCATTGATGAGGTGGAGAGGCAGAACCTGGAGCTGGGCGCGCTGGAAGCCGGGCTCTACTACCTCACGGCCAAGACGCCGGAGGGCCCCAGCGATGTGCAGGTTTTGGTGGCCAGCCACTCGGCCCTGACCCTCAAGCGCACGCCGAAGGAGGTCCTGGTCTGGGCCACGGAGCTGGCCGATGGCGAGCCCATCGCCGACCTGCCCCTCTCGGTCTACAACGATGAGGGGGAGCTGCTGGTCGAGGGCCGCACTGACGGCGATGGCATCTTCGCCAGCGACATCCCCGAGACCGAGGGGCTATTGCACGTCATCGCCCAACGGGAAGGGGACATAGGCGTCTGCTCCGACGACTGGCAGGAGGGGATCGAACCCTGGCGCTTCGAGGGTGTGCTCTGGCAGTGGGAGATGAAGGCACGGGAGCACAAAGTCTTCGTCTACACCGACCGTCCCCTCTATCGGCCGGGGCATAAGGTGCGCTTCAAGGGCATCGTGCGCCGCGATGAGGATGGCCGCTACTTCCAGCCCCCGGAGGGGACGCCGATGCGCGTCACCGCGGCCAACTGGCAGGGGAACGTCCTCTACGAGAAGACCCTGGAGACGACCGCCTTCGGCTCCATCGCCGACGAGTTCCTCCTGAACGAGGAGGTGGGCCTGGGCGAGTATTACATCAAGACTGAGATAGACGGCGAGGAGTACTTCACCACCTTCCGCATAGAGGAGTACCGCAAGCCGGAGTACCTGGTCAGCGTGGAAATGGACCGGGACGCCTACATCAATGGCGACACCATATCGGCCAAGGTGCATGCCAGCTATTACTTCGGAGGACCGGTGGCCGGGGCCCGGGTGCACTATACCCTCTACTCCAACGACTACTACTTCTACTGGGCTGGGGGAGACTTCGACTTCGGCGACATCCCCTCCCGGCGTTATTGGGGCTACGGGCGCGAGGTGGCCTCTGGCGACGGGGTCACTGATGAGAATGGGGATTTCGAGGTGACACTGATGGCTGACATCAGCCGCGAGGAGCGGAGCCAGATCTTCACCCTGGAGGCCATGGTCACCGACCCCAGCGAGCAGCCGGTGAGCGGCCTCGACACGGCCCTCGTCCACCGGGGCACCTTCTACATCGGCCTCCGCCCGGAGAGCTACGTGGCTGAGAAGGGCGAGAAAACCTACTTCGACGTGCAGACAGTGGACACCGAGGGCCAACCGCGGGGCGGGATCGCCCTCGACTACACCATCTACCTGGTAGAGTGGCGGAGATATGAGAGAGAGCGCGAAGGGCAGGTCTATTGGGAGTGGGAGGAGATAAAGACGGAGGTCGCCTCCGGTAAACTCACCACCGATGAACAGGGCAGGGGGACGATAGCCTTCACCCCGCCCAGGGGTGGCTCCTATCGCCTGGAGGCCAGAGGATACGACGAGCGGGGCAACCGCGTCTTAGGGGTGACCTACCTCTGGGTCAGCGACCGCGAGGCGACGATCGGCTGGCTCTTCGGGAACCACGACCGCATCGAGCTGGTCCTCGACAAGCGGCGTTATCTGCCAGGAGAGGTAGCCCAGGTTTTGGTGCAATCCCCCTATCCGCAGGCCAGAGCGCTGGTAACCATCGAGCGGGGACGCATAATCAGCCACCGCCTGATCGCCCTGGAGAGTAACAGCGCCATCGTCGAGGTCCCTGTGGAGAGGGATTACTTCCCCAACGTCTTCGTTTCCGTGGTTTTGATCCCCAAGGGTGGCTTCGACGAGTATCCGAGCTTCAAAGTGGGCTACGCCGAGATCAGGGTCGAGTCGGAGGAGCAGAAGCTCATCGTCTCCGTGGCATCCGATAAGGACGAGTACCGTCCTGGGGAGGAAGCCACCTACACCATCCGCACGACAGACTATCGCGGCGAGCCGGTCAGCGCCGAGGTCTCGCTGGGGGTAGTGGACGCCGCTATCTACGCCCTGGCCGGGGAGGTCGGCCCGGACATCGTGGAGGCCTTCTATGGCCGGCGGCAGTTGGCGGTGCGCACCGCCA
>CAYQVA010000182.1:0-3854 GCA_964420815.1 uncultured Anaerolineae bacterium | reverse complement strand
GGAAAAGGACTTGACTTTCAGTGATTTTTGTGTATAATATATTTAGCACTCTAACCATGAGAGTGCTAAAATTATGCGGGTGGCTTTACGCCCTAGAATTGGTTAAATACGCTATGAACTATCGGAAGGGAGGTGTAAAACAGTGCCAGTGAGGTTTAAACCATTAGGTGATCGGGTCGTCGTGGAGCCCATCGAGAAGGAGGAAACCACGGCTAGCGGCATTGTCCTTCCGGAGACGGCCAAGGAGAAGCCCCAGGAAGGCAAGGTCATAGCCGTTGGCCCAGGCCGCCGGGACGAGGAGGGAAAGCGCATCCCCATGGACGTCAAGGAGGGAGATCGCGTCCTCTTCGCCAAATACGCCGGCACCGAAGTGAAGCTTGATGATAAGAAGCTCCTTATCCTAAGCGAGAAGGATATCCTCGCCATCATTAAGTGACAAACTCTCTCGCCCTTCTTCAAAGAGAGTCTGTCAGCGAAGAGAGGATCTCCGCTACTCGCACAAAGCTATCAACAAGATGAATTTCAGGGAGGTTGGATAACGATGGCTAAAAAGCAACTGGCATTTGCGGAAGAAGCTCGAAGGCATCTGAAGATAGGGGTTGATACTCTGGCTGAGGCCGTTAAAACGACCTTAGGGCCAAAGGGGCGCAACGTGGCCTTGGACAAGAAATGGGGCGCGCCCACCATCACCCACGATGGGGTGACCGTGGCCAAGGAGATCGAGTTAGAGGATCCCTACGAGAACATGGGAGCCCAGCTGCTCAAGGAGGCGGCGACCAAGACCAACGATATATGCGGCGATGGCACCACCACCTCTGTAGTCCTGGCCCAGGCCCTGGTCACTGAGGGTCTGAAGAACGTGGCCGCTGGGGCAAACCCCATGCTCATCAAGCGGGGCATCGAGAAGGCCACCCGGGCCGTAGTGGAGGCGATCAGGAACTCAGCCAAGGAGGTCAAGGAGAAGTCGGAGATCGCTAACGTGGCTGCCATTTCCGCAGCAGATAAGGAGATCGGCGAGCTGATCGCCGAGGTGATGGATAAGGTAGGCAAAGACGGGGTGGTCACCGTGGAGGAGGCCAAGGGGCTGGCCTTCGAGGTAGAATATGTGGAGGGAATGCAATTCGACCGAGGCTACCTTTCCCCTTACTTCATCACCGATCCCGAGCGGATGGAGGCGGTCCTGGAGGAGCCCTATATCCTGATCACCGACAGGAAGATCTCCGCCGTGACCGACATCGTGCCCATCCTGGAGAAACTGGTCCAGGTCGGCAAGCGCGACCTTTTGGTCATCGCCGAGAACATCGAGGGGGAGGCCCTGGCAACCCTTGTCCTGAACAAGCTGCGGGGCACCCTCAACTGCCTGGCCGTCAAGGCGCCTGGCTTCGGTGACCGTCGCAAGGCCATGCTCCAGGACATCGCCATCCTGACCGGCGGCACGGTCATCTCCGAGGAGGTCGGCCGCAAGCTGGAGTCGGTGGTCATCGGCGACCTGGGCCAGGCCGATAAGGTCATCGCTACCAAGGACGATACCACCATCGTGGGCGGCAAAGGCTCAGAGAAGGAGATAAAGGGGCGGATGGAGCAGATAAAGGCCCAGATCGAGACCACCACATCCGACTACGATAGGGAGAAGCTGCAGGAGAGGCTGGCCAAACTGGCCGGAGGGGTGGCCATCATTAGGGTTGGGGCGGCTACAGAGGTGGAGCTCAAGGAGAAGAAGCACCGCGTCGAGGATGCCCTCTTGGCAACACGCGCCGCCATCGAGGAGGGCATCGTCCCCGGCGGTGGGGTGACCCTCATCAACGCCATCCCCGCCCTGGACAACGTGGAGACCGAATTCGATGATGAGGCCACTGGGGTGGTCATCATGCGCCGCGCCCTGGAGGAGCCCATGCGCCAGATCGCCGAGAACGCCGGCGCGGATGGCGCCGTAGTCGTGGAGACCGTGCGGCGGATGCATGAGGAGCAGAACAACGATAACATCGGATACGATGTGCTGACTAATGACTACGGCGACATGATCGCCAAGGGTATCATTGACCCGGTCAAGGTCACCCGCTCTGCCCTGGAGAACGCGGCCAGCATCGCGGCCATGATCCTCACTACCGAGGCCCTGATCACCGAAATACCAGAGAAGGAGAAGGCGCCAACCCCGCCCATGCCAGAGTACTAAACCAAAGCACCTGATTAGCCCCTCCATCCTGGAGGGGCTTTTTTCTTCGCCACCTTTGTGGTATACTGATAGCGCCTGCGCGTGGCGGGCACCACAAAAATAAAGGGAGGTGTGCGATGGAGATCAAGAAGGTAGGCGTGGTCGGCTGCGGGATTATGGGCTCTGGGATAGCCGAGGTCTGTGCCCGCTCCGGATACCAGGTGGTGGTGAGCGAGATTAACGATGAGCTGTTGAACCGCGGCCTGGAAAGGATCAGGAAGTCCATGGCCAAGGGGGTGGAGAGGGGGAAACTCAGCCAGGCCCAGATGGACGAGGCACTGGGTCGCATCGAGGGGACCACCAGGCTCGAGGACTTCGCCGACTGCGACCTGGTCATCGAGGCCATCACGGAGGAGATGGAGGCCAAGAAGGGGGTCTTCGCCCAGCTGGATAAGCTCTGCCCGTCCCACACCATCCTGGCCAGCAATACCTCCTCCCTCTGCATCACCGAGATGGCCTCCGTCACCCAGCGGGGCGACAGGGTGCTGGGACTCCACTTCTTCAACCCTGCCCCAGTAATGAAGCTTCTAGAGATAGTGCGCACCATCCTGACCAGCGATGAGACCCTAGAGACGGCGAAGGCTTTCGGCGAATCCCTGGGCAAGACCATAGTCGTGGCCAAGGATACCCCGGGCTTCATCGTCAACAGGCTGCTGGTGCCCTATCTCCTGGACGCCATCCGCGCCCTGGAGAGCGGCCTGGCCACCAAGGAGGACATAGATACCGCCATGAAGCTGGGCTGTAACCACCCCATGGGGCCCCTGGCCCTGGCCGATCTCATCGGCCTGGACACCCTCTACCACATCGCCGACGTGATGTTTGAGGAATACAGGGACCTTCGCTACGCCGCGCCGCCGCTACTCAAGCGCCTGGTCCTGGCCGGCCACCTGGGCCGCAAGACTGGAAAGGGCTTCTACGACTACGGTTAAGCGATAAACAGAAGAAAAATGAAGAAAACTGGCTCACCCTGGGGGCCGATTCCCACCGTTCACGCTAAAGGCGGGCTCAAAGGCCAGACGGAGTATCACGTGCTTATGAGCAGCCCGATCCAGGGCTTGCGAGTCCAGTTTTCAGTTAATTTAGGCTTTTCCTTTTCGGCTAACGGCCCGCTTGAGCCGCGCCGCCGAAGGCAGCGTCGGCTCCAAGCGCGGGTTGAGCTGCACTCTCTTGAATCATGACCGAATGATTTAGGCCCTGCATCGCTTTCTCCATTCAAGAGCCGTCATCAGGGCTGAGTTCATACCAGAAATCTGATATGAAGCCACGGGGATCCGGCTTGAACACTTGTCTGACAATCTTGGGGACGCCGTTTTCGCAACACCATTCATAGACCGTCTCATGACCTGTGACGGAGGCGGGAATCACGTCGGCATTGGGATGCTCTTCACAGAAGTCCACCATTTCGGGGGTAGGAGTTCGACTCGTGTTCGCCTTAGCCCTACACGGTATGTTGGCTCCGATGAAACAAGCCCAGACTTTTCCAGCCATACAACGCCAGACTGTCCCTTCAACGACCCACTCCGTGGGCACATCCTCAGGCATATCCAGCTTCTTCCTCAGAGCTTTGACGATCGCATCGGGCACCGCGGGACCGATATACCGGTCGTCCGGAGCATCGATCGTGCCAATCGCAGCGCAGTAA
>CAYQVA010000181.1:0-3857 GCA_964420815.1 uncultured Anaerolineae bacterium | reverse complement strand
GGCAACGCCCAGCCAGAAATGGTTTGGCAAGATATTAACCGCCGTCTTCACCTGTATATTGGATTTCAAGCGCAAATCCCGCTGGGAGAGAGTAGCGGGGTTGACATAGCAGGTGTCAGGGCGGATGCCAAACTTCTCGTAATAACGTCGGGCACAGGCTTCGATTATATCTTCAATATCCCTCTCCCGATTATCGTCATACCAAAGCAGGCCCACCTTCATCTCCATCTCAATCCTCCTCCCTGGCTGATAGCTGACAGCCATCAGCTATCAGCATCGCCGACGACCTTGAACTCCCGTGGGGCAGGCTGTTCCACCGAGGGGGGCAGGTAAGGGAGATAGCGATCAGCTTGGGGTTGAGTCCCCGGGTTGACCACCACCACGGGGGGATAATCGAGCCGTCGGGTCTCTTCCCTCCTCCCCAGGCGATGAGTGAGAATCAGGATGAGGACGCTCATGGGGATGCTCGCCGCCACCCCACAGACGATGCCCACCACGACGGCCATGGCTTCGGCGCTCATGCGATTGCCGACAACGATGGCCAGGGTTATGGCGAAGGCGGCAATGGCAAGGACCAACAGGTTCTTCATCTCTATCCCTCCTGATCTAACGAAAACTCTCTCCGTTTACTGTCGAAGTATTGAATTGTTGCTATCTATGCTTGCTCTCATATTTTTCGGAGAGAGTTTTCGTTATCAGAACATGTAAACAAAGGGCGAAGAGCATCAAGCTGACGATCAACCCCAGCATCGCTAGAAAGAAGTCCATTTTTACCTTACCTGACAAGCTCTCTCGCCTTAAAGGTATCCCATTAGATAAAAGGGGCGAGGGAGCTTATCACCAAGTGTAAGCTGCGAACAAGATTCCTCTTTAGCATCTGACGAAAGGTCTCGCCCCCTTGAAGCGGATTGTTATCACCAGGCCAAAAGCCAGCGAGACCTTTCGTCATCGAGAGTTCCCCCTCCTCAGCCTTAGGTTGCTTCCTTTGCTGCAGACGATCTACCAGTTCTTTGATTTCCTTCGCTGGGATGTAAGCAGCCTGCAGGCGGATGACCTGCCCCTTGAACACGAGGAGGAAGTCACCCCTCCCCAGCAGCCGCTCGGCCCCAGTACCTGCCAGCCCCGCCGCCACCTTGGCATCCTCCGGGCTGGCCACACTGCCCACCAAGCGCACCGGAAAGTTGCTCTTCACCAGGGAGCCGATGACCGCCGCTGTGGGCTTTTGGGTGCAGGCTACCACGTGGATCCCTGCTCCCCTCCCCCTCTGGATCAGCCTGGTCAATACCCTCTCCATCTCCCGGCCGCTGGCCAGCATCAGATCGGCCAACTCGTCAATGAAGACGACCAGGCGAGGCCTCTCTATCCCCCCTGCGTCGCGGATCTCCATCTCCTTAACCAGCCAGGCCAGTCGGTCCAGGGCCTCCTCCGCATCGGTGATGGGGGGAAAGAGGAGGTGGGGGAGCCGCGCGAAGGGCTCATAGCTCCTCCCCTTGGGATCAATGAGGATTAGTTGCAGATCCCCCAGGCGATTGTGCATCGCCAGGCTGGCGATCATGGTCCTGGTCAGCTCCGTCTTGCCAGATCCCGTTGTGCCGCAGATAAGGACGTGGGCCACGTCCGGGCTGGAAAGGCGCAGGAGGAGGGGCACACCCTCCTCATCCAGGCCCAGGACGGCAGTGCAGCGAGGTATCCCATCCAGTTGCTGACACAATGACATCAGCCTGACGGTCCTGGGGTTCTGGCGGGGGATCTCCACGTTGATGAGGGCCCCCCGCCGAAAAACCCGACAGGAGGGGCTGCCCAGGGATAGGGCCATCTCCTCTGAGAGTTGAGCGATGCGGCTGACCTTAGTGCCCAGGCTGGGGGCAAGTTGGAAGCGTATGAAGCGGGGGGTGACAACACCGCCCAGTATCCTGGCCGAGACCTTGTGGCTGGCTAAGACCGCCTCTATTCGATCGGCCTGATAGTCTAGCAGGCGACGCATAAACTCCCTCCAAAGCAGCCAACAAATTGCAATTCACTACAGCCCTTCAGCCTGTGGCTGCTACTGACACGGGGAAGGCAATGGCTTCGCTCTCCCCTCCCGGCTGAGCAACGATCGCTGGCTGGGGCAGGATGCTGGTGCGCAAGCTGCAATGGGCGCAGATCTCTGGGCTGGTGATGGGTATCATCTTGATGGCACAGGCTGCCCGCACGAAGCTGACGGTGGGCGGGCCATCATCCCAGACCTCAACCCTGCCGTTGCCATAGCGGACGACAATGGGCGATGGCGTTCGCTTCCGAAGGGAGAAGCGCAGGTTTTCACAGCCGCAGGCCCTGGCGGGGCATGTGTTACAGATGCTGGGGGAGACCTCATTGTCGCCCTGGACGATCTTGCGACAGATGATGCGGCCATCACTTGCCACACCCCGGTAGCGACACAGCTCATGCATCGTTTAATCTTCCCTTCCCGTTGCAGTTACGGAGGACGAGGATGACCTTTCCCTGTATCTCCACGTCTGAGGCGGGGACGTAGATGGGCTTCATCGTGGGGTTAGCTGGCTGGAGGCGGACCATATCGCCTTCTCGATAGAATCGCTTCAAGGTCGTCTCCTGCTCATCCCTCAGCCAGACGGCTACCATATCTCCGTTCTCTGCCTCCTTCTGGTGCTTCATCACCACGATGTCCCCATCGCTGATCAGGGCATCGATCATCGAGTTCCCTTTCACCCGGAGGGCATAGAGGTCTTCCCCATCGTGGATTATATTGCTGGCTATTTCCACAGCGTCGAAAACGGATGGATACTCATCGGGGACGGGAAGGGGCTCGCCGGCAACTATCCAGCCGAGAAGGGGCAGATGAACCGTGGAGAGGCTGAAGGGCAATCCTTCTGCGGTGAAGAGCAGTTTTATCCCCCGGCTGATCCTCCGTTGCCTTTGAATATATCCCTTCTCCTCGATGCTTCTCAGGTCGCGGAAGACGTGGTCCTTCGATGAGAGGCCCACCCCCTTCCTTATCTCCTCTAGAGTGGGGGCGAGGTGGAACCTGCGCATGAATTTCTCGATGAACTTGACTATCCGCTGCTCGTGCTCGTTAAGGCCTGGTAGCATTTAGCACCTCCCTTGTTTAGAACAAATGTTCTATCCATATTATAGCCGAACATATGTTCTATGTCAAGGGGGTAAAGGGGCGAAATGGAGAATTTTAAGGTTTGAAGGGACGATTGGGGCACAAACAAAAACACTGCCAGCAAGATGGCAGTGTTCGGTATGCTTTGAAGCTCAAAGCGCTTGGAGTCCGCTCTTCATCAACACAGGAAAAAACCATTCTTATTCAGATTATAGGCGGAGGTGTAATCGGTATAGGCTTAAGGTTAATCGGCAAGACATAAGTGCGGCTGTGCGACAACTGATGCCTGAAACCAACTCTCCACACGTGATAACCCGGCGCCTGAACCTCCAGGTACACGTATTCGAGCACCTCACCCGGGAGGCTGAATTCAAACTCGGACACCTGCTCAGCTATCACTTCACCGCCCAGTATGACGCGAGTGGCCACGACTGGCTCTCCTGTGACGGCGTCACGAATGGTGGCTTTGATGGTCAGTTTAGGATTGGGCTCTGGTGTTCCTTCTATGGGCTCAGGGAAGGTGATTATGCTCTCGCCAGGCCCCAGCTCCCTGATCGGAGTTATGATCGGAGCGGGTGAAGGGGGTGGTTGTCTTTGCCAATACAGGGTGCCGGCTATGAAACCAATAGCTAATAGGGCGACGGTGGTGCTGATTATCGCAAGCCTTCTCATGTCTAGACTCCTAACCCAAACGTTATGTGCAACTTTTTTTTCAGATGCAAACCAGCCCGTCGAAGTCGAGAGGACT
>CAYQVA010000180.1:1134-3903 GCA_964420815.1 uncultured Anaerolineae bacterium | reverse complement strand
CTGCGTCTGGGCGAGCTGCTTCGGGCTGGGCTACGGGTCCCAGCCGGCTTCTGCGTGACCACGGCTGCCTATCGCCTCTTCCTTGACCATACGGGGCTGAAGCCCCTTCTGAAGGGCACCCTATCCCGGCTGGATTGGGAATCCCCAAATTGGGAAGAGCTATATCCGCTCCAGGAGGCAATCAGGGCCCATCCCCTGCCAGCCCCCCTCCAGCGGGCCATCGAAGAGGCCTATCGAGGCCTGGGAGGCCCGGTGGCGGTGCGATCCTCAGCCACAGGCGAGGACCTGCCGGAGGCCTCCTTCGCCGGCCAATACAATACCTATCTCAACCTCCTCGGTTTGGAAGAGGCCGTGGAGAGGATTAAGGCTTGTTGGGCGTCTCTCTGGGGTATCGGGGCACTTTCTTATCTTCATCGCCAGGGCATCTCCTCCCTGGACATGGCCATGGCGGTAGTGGTGCAGCGGCAGATCCCGGCCGAGGTCTCAGGCGTCCTCTTCACCCTGAACCCCTCGACGGGGCTGGAGGAGGAGATGCTGGTTGAGGCCAACTGGGGGCTGGGGGAGGCGGTCGTCTCCGGCAGGGTCACCCCAGACCGATTCGTCCTGGACGCCTGGAATGAGAAGGTGCGCTCCCGGGAGGTGAACGAAAAGCGAGTGATGGTGATGCCAGATCACCCATCGGGTGTAAGGGAGGTAGCGGTTCCGGAGGAGAGGCGGACCCAGCCCTGCCTGACGGACGAGCAACTGTTGCAGCTCCTGCAACTGGGCTATCGGGTCCAGGAGATCTACGGCTATCCCCAAGACATCGAATGGGCTTTGCATGAGGGGAAGTTTTACGTGCTACAAACGCGCCCTTTAACGTCCTACACCTTCGCGCCGGAGCTGGGCCAGTGGACATCGGCCAACTTCCGCGAGGTGATGCCCGGCTTCATTACCCCTCTTTCCTTTACGATATTTAAGGACCATGAGTGGGGAAGAAGCCTGGAGGAAATCTTTCAACGGCTGAAGATGATGCGGAAGGGGGAAAGGGAGGTGGAGTGGGGGCGCCTCTTCTTCGGCCGCGCCTACTGGAATGTGGGAGAGGTCAAGCGCCTGAATTCCATCCTCCCAGGCTTTAAAGAGCGCGCATTTGACGAATCCGTGGGCCTGGAACCAACCTACGAGGGGGACGGATTGGTGACGCCTTGGACACCCCGCACCATCCTTCGTGCCCTCCCTTGCCTCTTCGCCCTTCAGAAGCTTTATAAGACCCTCTGGAAGGAGGCGGAGGCATACAAGCGGGAATTCATGGAGGAGGAAGACGGATACTCCAAGATTGACCCGGCCAAGCTCAGCGATGAGGAGCTAGCGGAGCAAGTTCGCTATGCCATCGAACGCCACCATCGCACCAACAGGATAGCGTTGCTCATCAGCTTCCTGAATACCCAAGCCCATGACGATTTCGCTCCCATGGTGGAGAGCCTGAATGCGCGGAACCCGGATGCCGAACCCATCTCCATAACACGCCTTCTCACCGGCTTAACGGGCGTAAGCACCGGGCGTCCCCTCGCAGAGCTGTGGAAGATCGGCCAGGAAGCCCTTAAGCACGATCGTGTCGCCCAGACCATCTTGGAAGCGGAGCCTGCGGAGCTTGCAGAGAGGTTGCAATCATTCCCTGAGGGGCGTGGGTTCTGGGGTATCCTCCAGGATTACATCCGGGAGTTCCGCTACATGGCGGAGAACGACGAGGACCTTTCTTTGCCCCGCTGGGATGAGGATCCGACCTTCGTCTTCACCACCCTGAAATCCTTCGTCCAGGCAGGGAGAGGCACCGACCCCCAGCAGCTCATCGCCCATCAGAGGGAGGTCCGGCTCCGGGAGGAGCGGCGGGCCGCCGAGTTGCTCTCCAGGCGATGGCTGGACAGGTTGTTCAGGAAGCGGCAATTCTTCTCGCAACTTGAAATCCTGAAGCGGTATTGTTGGTGGCGTGAGGAGACACGCCCCATGCTCTCCCTGGCCCACTACCACTGCCATCGCTTCTTCGCGGAGCAGGGGAGGCGCTGGGCGGAGCGGGGCTACATCGAGGAGCCCGGGGACATCTTCCTCCTGACGCTGGATCAAGTGCTGGCTGCCCTGGAAGGGAAGCTCTCCAGCGAGGAGGCGCGCACCCAGGTCAAGAGATATAAGCGGATGAGGGCCTGCTATCGGAATTTCGAGCCCCCCTTGACCATCGGATGGGGGGTCAGACCTGAAGCGCCAAAGGCTAGAGGGGCCGTGCGGCGAACCTTCAAAGGTGTGGCCTGCAGCGCCGGCAGGGCCACCGGCAGGGCCAAGGTGATCTTAGACCTCAGCGAGGCCCGCAAGCTCAAGAAGGGGGAGATCTTGGTGGCGCCCTATTCAAACCCCGGTTGGGTTCCCCTGTTCAACCTGGCCGCGGGCATCGTGATGGAGGAAGGGGGGTTAATCTCCCATGGCGCCATCGTGGCGCGGGAATACGGCATCCCGGCGGTACTTCAGATCCGAGATGCGACGAAGGTTTTCCGGGATGGGCAAACCCTGTGCGTAGACGGCGATAGGGGAGTGGTGGAGGTCATGGAGTCGGATTCCTGCTGAAGCTTTCAAAGGTCATCGGCCGCCTTTATGCTTAGAGGAGGGTGGGTAATGTCTATCGCTGAAGTGAAGATTATCGTAAACCCCATGGCTGGTGCAGGGGCCGTAGGCAAGAAGTGGCCCCATATCCAGCGGATATTGCGGGAGGAGGGCCTACCATTCGCTGCCGCTCTCACCGAG
>CAYQVA010000180.1:0-1124 GCA_964420815.1 uncultured Anaerolineae bacterium | reverse complement strand
GCAGGGCACGCCACCGAGCTCGCCCGCCAGGCCCTGGCAGAGGGCTACAAGACCATCGTCGCCCTCGGTGGGGATGGGACGATAAACGAGGTGGTCAACGGACTGGTAATCGAAGGGAAAGTTGATCCCGAGATAGTGCTGGGGATCATTCCCGGAGGGGCAGGCGATGACTTCCGCCGCACCCTGGGCATCCCCACAGACTACCGAGAGGCCTGCAGAAGGCTCATGGGCCAGGCGACGCGCCTCATTGACCTGGGAGAGGTGGAGTATGCCTGGGAGGGGAGGCAAGGGCGGCGCTACTTCGTCAATTTCGCCGGCCTGGGCTTCGATGCCGCGGTAGCGGAGAGGACGAGGAGGAGCTGGAAAGCATTGCCAGGGACCCTCCCTTACCTCATGAGCCTGGTGGTCACCATCGCTACTTATCAGAACAAGGACGTGCGCATCCTCCTCGATGGGGAGGAGCTCCGGCAGCGGGCCAATGCGGTCATAGTTTGCAATGGGCGTTACTGTGCCGGGGGCATGCTCATCGCCCCTGATGCCGATCCGGGCGATGGGCTCTTCGACGTCATCGTTGTGGGGGACCTTGGCAAGCTGGACTTCCTGGCCAACGTGCCCAAGGTCTATAGGGGGACGCACCTGACCCACCCCAAGGTAGACGCCTATCGTGCCCGGGAGGTCAGGGTGGAGGCGCAGCAGCGGATGTTCCTGCAGGGCGATGGGGAGTTGATCGGCGAGGCTCCTGTGACCTTCAGGGTTATTCCCCAAGCGTTGCGGATCAAGGTGTGACCCCTTGCGCCCATCGCCTTTGGCCGCCGAGGGGTTTGCCCACCCCGGGCCAAGTGGTAAAGGGGTTTTTGGGCTGCTTTACCGCCCACCAAAAACCGACCCGCAGTTCTCTGGCGAGGAGGGGAGGGAGACCGGAATAGAGGTTTTAGGGCGGTGCGCCTGCGGCGCACCGCCCTAAAACCCGCTCCTCATTTCCCCTTCCCTGGGGGGAGGGGGATTTCTGCTCCTCGAAGTGCTGGTCTCATTACTATGTTGCCAGCGACCACTTGTGGGTAAAGTCAAAGCTAGGGCAATCGCATTTTCTTTGGATTTGAGGTAAAATGGGTTATCAACTCTGA
>CAYQVA010000179.1:0-3929 GCA_964420815.1 uncultured Anaerolineae bacterium | reverse complement strand
GGGCTTAGGCGGGACCGCTGGCTCTAACGTCGCCTCGATGAAGGCCAGCTCCAGGGGCAGTTGTGGCTGGGGGCCGGCCTTCAGGTCGAGGCCCGCCCGATTGAAGAGCTTTATCGTCCTGATGAGCCCCTCGAGGGAGAAGCCCTTCGCCTGCTCGGTCATCCTCGCCATCGCCTCGGCGGTTACGTTGAGCAGGCTGGAATCGCCCCCGGTCTTGATCAACAGGAGGCCGCGGAGGTATCCCATCAACTCGTTATTGAACCGGCGGGGGTCGTTGCCATCGTCAATAACCCGATTGATGAGGCGGAGGCCTGCCTTCACGTCCCTGGCGACAATATGGTCCACCAGCTCCTCCACTGCCTGAGGAGAGACAGTACCCAATATCGCCTGCACCTGGGCCAGGGTGATCTCGCCTCCCCCGTAGGCTACCAACTGATCCAGCAGGCTTTCGGCGTCCCGGAAGCTCCCCGTGGCGCTCCTGGCGATCAGCTCCAGGGCCTCGGGCTCGATGGCGATCCCCTCTTGCTGGCAGATATGGGTCAACTTGCGCTTCAGGTCATCGAGGGCGATGCGGTGGAAGTCGAAGCGCTGGCAGCGGGAGAGGACAGTGGGCGGGATCTTATGGGGGGCGGTCGTTGCCAGGACGAAGATGACATGGGGGGGAGGTTCCTCCAGGGTCTTGAGGAGGGCGTTGAAGGCTTCGGTGGTGAGCATGTGCGATTCGTCTATGACGTACACCTTATACCTCGCCTCACTGGGGGCGAAGTTGACCTTCTCCCTGAGGTCGCGTATCTCGTCAATGCCGCGGTTGGAGGCGGCGTCTATCTCGATGAGGTCCATGCACCGCCCTTCGGTGATGCTCCTGCATATGGAGCACCGGTTACAGGGCTTCTCATCCCCCTTGGAGAGGCAATTGACCGCCTTAGCCAGGATGCGGGCCATAGAGGTCTTCCCCGTGCCGCGGGGCCCGGCGAAGAGGTAGGCGTGGGCCACCTTGCCGCGACGCAGGGCGTTGCGGAGGGTGCGCGTCACGTGGTCCTGGCCGATCACCTCATCGAAGGTTTGGGGGCGCCATTTGCGATAGAGGGCCTGGGAAGCCATAATCACTCCCTCAAATCCTAGTTTACCACCAATAGGCGATAAATGCAAGTGCAAAATCGCTCCACATGCCGCTAGCTGTGGAGTGCGACGACTTCCGTCGTCGCAGCGTGCGAAATCGGGAGATTTCGCACTCCACATACCACTGATTGTGGAGTGCGACGACTCCTGTCGTCGCCTGTGCGAAATCGGGAGATTTCGCACTCCACATAGCACTCCAAAAAGGAGGGGCTGGTTGCTCCCAGCCCCTCCTTGTGATGCCCCTGGCAGGATTCGAACCTGCGACACATGGTTTAGGAGACCACTGCTCTGTCCTCTGAGCTACAGGGGCATTTTAGTTTTATTATATCACAGAACGGCCCACTTGTAAAGGCGATGAAAATGGGTTATAATATGAGTAACAGACGTAGCGTGATCCGGTTTAGCGTGCACAGGAGAAGCATGATGACGATTGATGAATCGCCCTTCAAGCAGGCGCTAATACGGGTCCTGGATGAGCTTCCATCTGAAAAGAGGGCCGAAGTATTGGATTTTGCGCTATTTCTCAAGGAACGCCGGACGCAAGGAGGTGGTGGCCTGATCCTGCGAACCGTCCCTGCCTCGCATTTAGATGCTTTGATCGGACTGGTCGCCTGGGGAGGCGATGCCTTGGCTGATACTGAACGCCTTTATGATGAACATGCCGAAGCAAGTCGCCATTGATAGCAATGTGCTTGTAGCTCTGGTAGATAGCAACGATAAGTGGCATGCTGGCGCTCAGTCATTACAAGCTGCTCTCAAGGCAGCGGATGCAGAGCTTGTGTACTTCGATTGCGTCCTTAGCGAAACGATCAGCGCGATGGCTCGTCGGGCGCAAGAACAGCGGCGCTCAGATCAATTTCCTCATCTCTTGGAGAACCTTTCACAGCAAGTGCCTGAGGATATCATCACCTGGCTCCTAAGAGAGACACAACGTCTATATAGAGATGTGCTAAATTTGGTCCGGGAAACCTATGGCGAACTGAATTTTCACGATGCACTGATAGCTCTCGGCTGTCGAGAGCTCGGTGTTGGGTTTATAGCGAGCTTTGATCGGGATTTCGATCGGATTACTTGGCTAACCAGGGTTGCAGAGCCAGAGGCGGTGGCAACCAGCATCGGTGCCTTTTCGGCCCCATTGAAATAAGCTGAGGGCCATCGACGGGGCGTAGCGCAGTTCGGTAAGCGCGCACGGTTCGGGTCCGTGAGGTCGGCGGTTCGAATCCGCCCGCCCCGACCTCAGGGGACTAGTTACCAGGGGCTAGGGACCAGGAACTCATTGCCTAGTACCTAGAACCTGGTAACTAGCCCCTAGTTTTCGTCTCCTCCCAAAGCCCCCTCATCTCCTCCGGGGTCATCTCGCTCAGGTCAAGCCCCCTCTCCGCACAGAGGCGCTCCATGCGGGCGAAGCGCTGACAGAAACGCCGGTTGGCCTCCCGCAGGGCGCTCTCCGCGTCAATACCAAACCAACGGGCCAGGCTGACCAATACGAAGAGCAGGTCGCCGAACTCCCTCTCCCTCCTCTCCTTATCTTCGACCTTCGCCAATTCCTCAACTTCCTCAACGATTTTAGCCAGGATGCCCTCGCTATTGGGCCAATCGAAGCCCACCCGCGCCACACGCTGCTGGATCGCCTGTGAGTGAGCCAGGGCGGGGAGGTGGGCCGGTATGGCGGCCAGCATTGACCCCTTGCCCTCCTCCCGCTTGATCCGCTCCCAGTTGCGCAGCACCTCACCCACGCCTTCAACCTCCACCTCTCCGAAGACATGGGGGTGGCGCCGCTTCAATTTGGCGATTATCCCCTCCATCGCCTCCACCAGGGTGAACTCCCCCGCTTCAGCGGCTATCTGGGCGTGGAGGACGATTTGCAAGAGCAGGTCGCCCAGTTCCTCGCGGAGCTTATCCGGATCCTCGGCGTCCAGGGCCTCCAGCACCTCGTAGGCCTCCTCCAACAGATTGGGCCTCAGCGAACGGTGAGTCTGCTCCCGATCCCAGGGGCAGCCGTCCGGCGCCCGCAAGTGGGCGATGATGTCGTGTAAGGTCGCCAAGGAACTGGGGCTTGGCAGGGGCGGGATGTAGAGGCAGGTGAAATCGTCAATCCCCTCCTGGCGATCCAGCTCGTAGAGGGGGAGTGTCCAAACCCTTTCTCCATCAGTGCCCGCCCCCTTCACCAGGGTCACCGGGTGATCGTGGGGGTAGAGGTTCATTAAGGTGAGCTTAACGTCAGCGGCTATCGCCCGGCTGTAGAGCTGGCCGACCAGGGCGGGGAGGTCGGGATCGAGGTTGGGGTGGTAGCGCGCGGCCAATTCCGTGGCATCAACGATCTGCAAGCCTGCCAGCGGGTCTAGGTTCAGGCAAGTGAAGACCGGCTCGAGGAAGCTCAGGCCAGCCACGATGCGCAGGGGGATGCCCTTCTCCTTGGCCATGGCCAGGATGCGCCGCACGGACTCCTCGCCCACCAAGGGGTGGCCGGGGACAGCGTAGATCACACCCTCCTCGCGCTGGCCCAACGCCAGCACCTGAGCGGCGATCTCCTCGTAAACCTCCTCGAAGGTCTCCAGTTTCTCGTAGAGATGGTCGAAGGAGTGGGCGACGAGGCCTTTGGGCAGTGAAGCGACGATGGGGTGCCTCTTGGTGCGGAGGTAGACCTCCTCGGCGCTCTCGAGGGCCTCCCGTGCCTCCAAAGTCAGATGCGACCAATCGCCGGGCCCCAAACCCAGGATGGTTATTCCCTTCGGCATATCTCACCTCACGATTTAATTACAGGAGTTACGCAGTTAGCAGTTGAGCGACGGCCATCTTTCCTCGCAGAG
>CAYQVA010000178.1:0-3956 GCA_964420815.1 uncultured Anaerolineae bacterium | reverse complement strand
GAGGGGGATAAAGGGGAGGGTCTTCGTCTATTTCGCCTTGCTGGGCTTTGCCTACCTCTTCGTTGAGATCCCTTTGATGCAGCGATTCATCCTCTTCCTGGGCCACCCCCTCTATTCCTTCTCCGCTGTTCTCTTCGCTGTGCTCTTCTTCTCCGGCCTCGGCAGCTTCCTCTCTAAACGGGTCCCTCTCATTAAGGGGTTGATCCTCTTGAGCGTTGCTATCCTGCTTTATCCGATCCTCCTCCCCCGCCTCTTTGGCCTGTTGTTGGGCCAGAGCTTAGCCGTCCGACTCCTGACCTCGATCCTTATGCTCGCCCCCTTAGGCTTCCTGATGGGCATCCCCTTCCCCCGCGGGGTTGAGGCTGTCAACGAAATAGCCCCAGGCCTCATCCCTTGGGCCTGGGGCATCAACGGCTGCACCTCGGTCCTCAGCTCGATCCTATCGGTGATGATCGCTATCTCCTTCGGCTTCTCTTGGGTTCTTATAGGGGCGAGCGTGGCCTACGCGGTGGGGTTAGCGGCGATCTATCCCCTCGTCAATGCTCCCCCGTCATGGGCACGAAGCTGACGCCAAGGATGTTCCGGGCGATGATCTTGTCGCCCTGCTTGGTGAGCTGCCACAGGGTCTGGTAGGCCCCTGGCGGCCCCACTGGGATCACCAGCCGCCCGCCGTCCTTGAGCTGGTCAATCAGGGGCTGGGGGACATGATCGGGGGCACAGGTGACGATGATGGCGTCGTAGGGCGCGTACTCCTCCCAACCGTAGTAGCCATCGGCGTGCTTCACCTTCACGTTAGTGTAACCCAGGTCCTTGAGCCTCTTCTCTGCCTGTTGCTCCAGTTCCTTAATGATCTCCACGGTGTAGACCTCGTCGGTCAGCTCCGCCAGGATCGCAGCCTGGTAGCCCGAGCCCGTGCCTATCTCCAATACCTTCTCGCCGCGCTTCAGATTCAGGAGCTGAGTCATCAGGGCCACTATGTATGGCTGGGAGATGGTCTGCCCGTAGCCAATGGGCAAGGGATGGTCGGCGTAGGCCCGATCCAGATACTGGGGGAGCACGAACTTGTGGCGTGGCACCTTCCCCATCACCCGCAGGACCTCCTCGTCGGTGATGCCCCTGGCGCGTATCTGATACTCCACCATCTGCCTCCTCGCCTCGGCGTACCTCTCCTCCTCTGCCGGCGCTAGTGTGGGCGCTGGCGCCTCCGTCGGTGCCGCCGTCAATGCCGGCCTCTCCGTCGCTGTCGGCGTCGCCATCACTAACGGCTTCTCCGTCGCCGTCGGAATCGGCGATGGCTCTGGGGTCGCTGTCGCCCCTGGCTCGCACCCCAAAACCAACACCAGCAGACTTAACGCGATTATCGCCTTGCTCATTTTCATCCTAATCCTCCTGCCCTTTCGGCTGTGTCCCCTTCAATCCTCGATTGTAATTTTAACACCTTCATCGAATAATATCAACCGCCCTCCAGGGTCCGCAAAGTGAGGGGCATGCGCTTCGCGGGTCAGCCATTATGTTCTAGACAATAACTCGCTAAAATGGTATAATGGAGAAAAAGCGGCATGGTTCACCAGTTGAGATAAATGATCCGTCGTCCACTGTAGCCCTCCTTAGAGCAGGATTGAGGTCGCCACTGACATAGTGGAGGAGGCGAGTTATGAGATTAAGAACTGTAGTTGGCCAACTCAGCATCGTGGATGGTGCTTTGCGGGAGAGCGCCCCTAACCTGGGCGTGGTGGAGCCCACTACCATCATCCCTTTGAAGCGAGATAAAGGCAACCTCTACGTAGTGATCGAGGCCACTGGCGAAGCCTTGGGCCGGGATGAGGCCTATCACCGGATGATGGAGGCCATTAAGGAGAAGTACTTCAGTACACCAGGCAGTATCACCTTCGGCCTTTGTCAGGCAATAGAGGCGGCTAACTCATATCTCTTCAAAGAGAACATAAGTTCCCCGCGCGAAATGCGCCGCAGCGCCGGACTCACTTGCGCCGTGCTCAGAGGCAACGACCTCTACATCGGCCAAGCTGGCCCGGCGTTGGCCTACGTGATCCACCAAGGGGAGCTGGAGCGCTTCCCCAGGCATGCCCCCTGGCTTGAAAGAGCCGGCACTCACCCGTCCCCCCTTGGGGTAAGGGAGAAGGCGGAGATAGACCTCTTTCACCGCCGTGTGGAGCCCGGCGATACCGTCCTCCTCTCATCGAGCTCCCTGGCTCAGGTAGCCAGCAACGAGAAGGTGATGGCTGCCTTGACCGGCGAGGGGCCGGCCGTCGAGAACCTGGCTGATCTGGCCGCTGGCCACGACATTTCGGCCATCGTCGTTGTGCTGCCAGCCCCCGAGGAGGAGGTGGAGCTTCGCGCCGAGGAGGCCGTGCCTGTCCGGAGGCCGGTCGCCAGGGTAGATGTGGCTGGCATCCTGAGCCGCATCGGTCACGCCGTGGCGGGGGTCCTGGCGGCCCTCGCCGGAGGCCTAGGGGTTATGGCCCGCCGGATCCTCCCCGAGGCGGAAGCGCCTCCCAGGGCCCGCCGGGCGCGAGCCCGCCCCCCCTCCAAGGGCAGGAAGGCCTTGATCGGCCTAGCTATAGCCATACCCATCCTCATAGCTGCCCTGGTGGCCTTCGTCTACTTCCAGCAGGAGAGGGAGAGGAGCGCGCGCTTCATCCAGCTCCTCGAAGGGGCTAAATTGAGGACGGAACAAGCGGTGGCCGAGACGGAGAGGGCCGCCATCAGGGGACTGCTCAACACGGCCGATAGCCTGGTGAATGAGGCACTTCAGATAAGGCCCGAGGATTCCGAGGCGTTAGCACTGAGGGCTGAGATCCGAGCCAAGCTGGACGAGGCCAATGCCGTCAGGAGGCTAGACCAGCTCTCCGTGCTGACCGACTTCCCTGTCGAAGGGGAACCGGGAAGGGTGTTGGTTAAGGGCAGCGATGTCTACATCTTGGACAGGAGCCTCAATCGTGTCTATAGATACTTCTTCAACGAGGAGAAGACCGCCCTTGAGGGTCCGGAAAACCCAATTCTATTGATGCGGGGCGATCAATGGGGCGACATCGTCGTCGGCGAGCTGATAGACATGGTCTGGATAGAGGCCGGAGGCGAACGGGAGACGAGCAACCTCCTCATCTTGGAGAGCGGGGGCTGGCTGCTCGAGTATGACCCAGAGCGGGAACCGGGCCTAGTGCCCCTTCCGGTAGCCGAGAGCCAAAGCTGGGGGTGGCCAAAGCTGACAGGCAGCTACTTCGGCAATTTCTATCTCCTGGACTCCCAGTTGAATCAGATCCTCAAGTATGTCCCCACCCCTGACGGTTACAGCCAATCTCCGATAGATTGGCTCAAACCCGAGACGGAGGTTGACCTGGCCGGTGCTGTGGATATGGCCATTGACGGCTACATCTACGTCCTTCTGGCCGATGGCACCATCCTGAAGTTCGCGGCGGGCCAACAGCTCCCCTTCGAGCAGGCCGAGATCGATCGGCCGCTGCGCAGCCCCACGGCCATCTTCGCCGCGGTCGAGACCGAATATTTCTACGTCGCCGATGCGGGCAATGAGCGCATCGTCCAGTTCACCAAGGATGGGCTCTTCATGCGGCAGTTCCTGGCCGAGGAGGAGGGCGCCTTCGCCCAATTGCGGGGTCTCTTCGTTGACGAGGCTGAGGGGAGGCTCTACTTCGCTAGCGGAAACAAGCTCTACATGGCCAGCATCCCTCCAGAGGGTTAGCACGGTTCTCTAAGGGACGACCCCTCAGGCACCTGATTTGCTGTAGCAGCAAACGGCCCTGTTCGCGTTGAGCACCTTTGTGAATCTGTATGAGGGAGCGAGGGATTTGAAGAGATATCTCGCTGCCGCCGTCATCTCCATAGTGGTGGCTTCCCTCCTGGCTTGCACGCCGACACCCACCGCCACCCCTAAGACCCCCATCGCCCGCCTGTCAACCCCCTCGCCGACGAGCACGCCG
>CAYQVA010000177.1:0-3972 GCA_964420815.1 uncultured Anaerolineae bacterium | reverse complement strand
GATGAAAAGTATCTACTTAAGGTCCTCATGGGATAAAAATGCGATTGCCCTAAAGTCAAAGCTAATCCTCCTTGACAAGCAGATTTTTATTTGGTATAATTATTTTGATTTTTTGGGATTTTTAATCTCGAAGGGGTGATATATGAAGTTAACAAGGCGACAAACGAGGTTCCTGAGCAAGTTTCTCGACCTATATCAGGAAGCTCAGCGGCCCATTCACTACTCTGCGGTGGCCGACAAACTGGGGGTGAGCAAGATCACCGCTTATGACATGCTGCGTTTGTTAGAGGAGAAGGGGCTGGTTGCTTCGGAGTATCTGCTGCCCGAGGAAAGTCGCGGCCCAGGCCGCTCTACGATAGTCTTTTACCCTACTGAAAAGGCAGCGGCTCTCCTCTCTCAACTAGCTGGGGGGGAATGGGATAAGGGGGAATGGCATCGAACTAAGGAAAGGATATTAGAGGCGTTACGGGAGGGCAAAGGCACCGATTACGGCGACCTGTTAAACGAGATCTTGCTGCGGATCCCTAGCCGCAAGTCACCTATGCTCTATGTCGCTGAGATGATCACCGCAGCCATTCTAAGCCTGAATCAACTCCGGAGGGAAGTAGAGGCGAGGGGTTTATTCAAGCACCTTCGCGCCCTGGGATTTCCCGGGGAGTTGGGGCTCAGCGCCCTGGCAGGCCTGACCTTGGGCCTGACTTTGGTGGAGAAGGCAAATCGCCGCTTTACAACCCTGCTCCTTTCCTATGCGCAGAAGTACCAGGAACACCTCGCCAAGTTGAGCTTCGAGGATAAGAAGAGGCTATCGGACTTTGCCCAAGAAGTGATGAGGATCATAGGGGTTTAGCCCTACCCGCCCTCTCAACCCGAAACCGAGGTATGGCTCGAAAGCGAGCTGTCAGGTACCTTGTCTAACAACCCAATGGCTTCTAGGAATGAATCTTTTTGCCAAATTGTTTTGTTTTTTTCGGAAAATGGAGGGTAGCTATGGCTAGGATCGCCATTGTAACTGACAGCACCGCTTGCCTGCCAGCGGAGTTGGCGGGTAGGTACGGCATTCATGTGATCCCTACAAAGGTCATATTCGGCGATCAGGTCTTCCGCGACGGCATAGACCTGACTCCAGCCGAGTTCTACCAGATGCTTGAGGCAGCGGAGACATTGCCGACTACCACCCAGCCATCGGTAGGCGAATTCTTGGAGCTTTACACCAGATTGGGCCGGGAAGCGGAAGCCATCGTCTCGATCCACATTGCTGAACCACTGAGCGGCACCATCGACTCTGCCTTGGCCGCCAAGAAGGAAATCCCTGATCTACCCATCCACATCATAGACTCCCGGTCCACATCCATGGGGTTGGGCTTCACCACCCTAGCGGCCGCTCGAGCCGCTGCTGAAGGGAAGGGCCTGATGGAGGTGGTAAGGGAAGCTGAAGACCTCGTCCCGAGGATGAACGTCATCTTCGTGGTCAATACCCTGGAGTACCTCCAGAAGGGTGGGCGCATTGGAGGGGCAGCAGCCTTGGTGGGTTCGCTGCTGAAGATCAGGCCGATCCTCCATCTAAACGATGGGCGCGTTGGCGTTTTGGATAGGGTGAGAACCAAGTCCAAGGCGGTGAGGCGCATGCTGGAGATAATGGGGGAGAGGGTTAGGGGGAATCCCGTTCATGCCGCGGTGATACACGCCAATACCCCGGATGAAGCGGAGGGGCTCAGAGAAGTGATTGCCTCGCGCTTCGACTGCGTCGAGTTACATACCGTCGAACTCAGCCCAGTTATTGGCACCCACGTCGGTCCAGGCACGCTAGGGCTTGCCTTCTATACCGAAAGGGAGCCGATAACAGTATCATTGCTCGCGAAAAGCCGAGGCATAAAGCCTCAGCTAAGGGCGTCACAGCCGCTCCCAGCGTAGCTTGATCAAATCCAGGGAAAGGAAATAAGGAAGGAGGTGATTGTAATGCGAGACCTAATCGAGAGGGGCTTTCTGATCGGGCTTGGTGCCCTAACCCTGACCAGGGAGAAGGCAGAGAAGATCGTCGAAGACCTCATCAAAAGGGGCGAGGTTCGTCGGGAAGAAGCCAAGGACCTGGTTGATAAGCTCGTAGAGAAGGGCCAGGAGGGGCGACTTGCCCTAAGGAAATTGATTGACACCGAGGTTCAAAGGGCAATAAGCCGAATGAACCTTGCCACCCGAAAGGACATCGAGGAGCTGACGAAGGAGATCGAGAGCCTGACCAAGAAGCTGGAGAGCAAATAGGCATGAGTCAGATTGGTGTCGGCTGGGTAGGCGATGATGAGACGCCTCGCCGCTTTTCCATACTTCTCTTGTATACAGGCAGGACACCTCAGATACCGCCCAGCCGACGCCAACTCTGAACGACAGTTTGAGGAGGGCACTATTCAGATGATAGCCAGGATGGAGGAAGGAGAGGGTTGGTGTCGGTTCCTAGAGCCTTTGCCTTGCAAGGAAGGCGAATTCTCTTATGGCTGTGGGATCGGCCTCAACTTCTATTCGGTGGGCAAAGGGCGTGAGTTATGCCGTAGCTGCCCGATGCCCACCATCGAGGGCACTCCCCATTGCCAACATCTCGAGTTTTACACCGTTCTGCAGGTGGGGAGAGGTGGGAGCCGATCTATCAGGGTGGAGCTGGATTGTACCTTAAAACATTGCTCGTTAGCCGACATCTCCGAGTGCAGCGGCTGCCCTGATTTCCAGGCAGGATAGAGGGTATGGGAGATAGCGCCTCAGTTGGATGTCAATGAATATGTGATAGGAGGTGATGAGAAGGTGTTTTTGTGGAGACGGCCCAAAGTGGGGCTAGCCCTCAGCGGTGGTGGGGCAAGGGGGCTGGCCCATATCGGCGTGCTCAAAGTCCTGGAGCGGGAGGGCATCCCCGTTGATTTCCTGGCCGGCACCAGCATGGGTGGGGTCATCGCCGCTGGCTATGCTGCAGGCTTCGATGCGGGCTACCTGGAGAGGGAAGCCCTGCGTATGGGCCGACTGAGGAATCTCATCGGCCTCCTTGACCGTTCCTTGCCCAAGCTAGGCCTCTTCGAAGGCCAAAAGGTACAAAGGTACCTAGCCAAACACTTGGGAGGCATAACCTTCGATGAGCTAGTGATCCCTCTGGCCCTGGTGGCCGTTGACCTGGAGACGGGGGAAGAGGTGGTGTTGAGAGACGGTCGGGTGGTGGATGCCGTGAGGGCAACTATCTCCCTGCCCGGCGTCTTCGCCCCTTTCCGGCTGGATGGCCGCCTCCTGGTGGACGGTGGGGTGCTCAATAACCTGCCCGCCGATGTCGTGCGCGAGATGGGGGCGGAGGTCGTCATCGCCGTAGATGTGGGCATAAAGCTTGAAGACCTGCCCCGCCTCCTGGAGGCGGAAAGGCAGCGCCTTCCCCTTACCCAGATCCCTCTCATCATCGAGACCCTGCGCCGCACGGTAGGCATCATGGAGGGGTGGATCACCGCCCAGAAGCTGGCAGAGGCCAGGCCTGAGGTTTTGATAAGGCCGGCGCTGAGCGACGATTTTAGCCTTTTCGCTGGCTTTAACCGGGCAGCGGAGTGCATCGCGGCGGGGGAAGAAGCGGCCACCGCAGCCCTTCCCGGGATCAGGAAAGCGTTGAGGCGCCGCCTCTGGCGATGGCAAGTGAAAACCTCTGCTGGGTAGAAGGACAAAGATGGGCAAGATAGCCATTCTCACTGATAGCGTCACCTGCTTTCCGCGAAGGCTGGCGGAGGAGCACAACATCCGCGTGATACCCGTCCACATTAATTTTGGCGGGAAGAGCTACCGCGATGGGGTAGACATCACCCCAGCCCAATTTTACAAGATGCTCCGCCAGGCCGTGGATTTGCCGACGACCTCCTCCCCCTCCGTGGGGGAATACCTAGCCACCTGACAGTTTATCCAGCAGGCTTTTTTCGCTGCAAAGTGGCGTCCTCTGACAAATGGTCTCGCTGCTATCGCAGC
>CAYQVA010000176.1:0-4026 GCA_964420815.1 uncultured Anaerolineae bacterium | reverse complement strand
CACCACAGGATGGGTCACGGTGTATCCAAAACCAGTTGCCGATGCCGGCCCGGATAGGGAGATCAGCAGGGGAGATTCGGTTGTGATTGGGGGATCGCCAACGGCCTCCGGAGGCACGTCGCCTTATACCTATGCTTGGAGGCCGACAACTGGCTTGGACGATCCAGCGAAGGCCAATCCAACCGCATCGCCGCTTACAACCACTACCTACACGGTTCAAGTGACCGATGCTAACGGTTGTATGGACACCGACGATGTGGTGGTGACAGTAACCCACAAAATATTCCTCCCCATCATCCTCAAGAGTTATCTGGCAGGCACGTGATTTGCAGCGATTAGCTTGCCCCGAGGCCACTCTTAGAAGCAGCATGGAGAATTTTGAGTTCAAGGTGATAAAGGGATGCCAGCACACTCGGGCCAGAGCTGGCTTGATGCGTACCCCGCATGGCGAGATCCCCACCCCCGTCTTCGCCCCCGTGGGGACCCAGGCGACGGTCAAATCCCTCTCGCCGCGGGAGCTCGAGGAGCTGGGAGCCACACTCCTCCTGGCCAACACCTACCACCTCTACCTCCGCCCCGGCCCCGATATCGTAGCTAGGCTGGGTGGCCTGCACCGCTTCATGGCCTGGGATGGGCCCCTCATGACCGACTCAGGAGGCTTCCAGGTCTTTAGCCTTGAGGAATTGCGTGAGGTCAGCGATAGGGGAGTCGTCTTTCGCTCACACCTGGATGGCTCTGAACACCTCTTCACCCCAGAGAAGACCATCGAGATCCAGGAGAAGTTGGGGGCTGACCTCATCATGTGCCTTGACGAGTGCGCCGACCCCTTGGACTACGATTACAACCTGCAGGCCTTGGAGCGCACCCACCACTGGGCCGAGCGCTGCAAGAGGGCCCAGACCCGCGGCGACCAGGCCCTCTTCGGCATCGTGCAAGGAGGCGTCTTCCCAGATCTTCGACGGAAGAGCGTCGAGTTCCTCATCTCCCTGGACTTCCCCGGCTACGCCATCGGCGGGCTATCCGTGGGGGAGCCTAAGGAGATGACGCGTCAGATGGTAGACCTCACCGTCTCCCTCCTGCCGGAGGATAAACCCCGCCACCTCTTGGGCGTCGGCTCCCCTGAGGACCTCTTCGATTACGTGGCCCGGGGAATAGACATCTTCGACTGTGTCCTGCCTACCCGCTTGGCCCGCAATGGGGCGGTACTCGTCCGCACGGGCCGTCTGAACCTGCGCAACGCTAGGTTCGCCGACGACCCTGCCCCCATCGAGGAGGGCTGCGAGTGCTATACCTGCCGTTACTTCTCGCGGGCCTACCTGCGCCACCTGATCAAGGCCAAGGAGATCTTAGGCCTCCGCCTAGCCACCCTACACAATCTGCACTTCATGCTGAATCTGATGCGCCAGATTCGCCAATCCATTCTCGATGGCACCTTCACTGCCTTCAAAGAGGAGTTTCTGGCGGGCTACGAGGCCAGGGAGGACTACCGGATGCGAAGGCCAAGTGGAAGGCGGGGCTGGGGAGCTTGCGAGAAAAATGGGGATTAAGGGGGAAAAGATGCGCACTCTGCGGATAGGACTGGCACAAATCAATCCCACAGTTGGGGATCTGAAGGGCAATACTCAGAAAATTTTGGACTACATCGGCTGGGCGAGGGAGCTCGGCGTGGACTTGGTTGCCTTCCCGGAGCTGGCCATAACCGGCTATCCCCCTGAAGACCTCCTGCTCAAGCCCGATTTCATCAAGGCCAACTTAGAGTACCTCAAGCAAATCGCCGAGGGGACACGTTCCATCACTGTTGTGCTGGGCTTCGTTGACAGCGCCGACGACATCTACAACGCCGCCGCTATTATCCACGATGGCACACTGGCCGGGGTATATCACAAGATGTACCTGCCCAACTACGGGGTCTTCGACGAGAATCGGTACTTCCAGGCCGGTACGGAGTACCCGGTCTTCGTGCTCCGAGGGACGGTCATCGGCGTCAACATCTGCGAGGACATCTGGTATCCGGCCGGTCCCAGTGAGGTGCGGGCCCTGGCAGGGGGCGCCGAGGTCATCGTCAACATCTCAGCTTCCCCCTACCACGCCAGGAAGGGTCAGTTCAGGGAGAGGATGCTGGCCACTAGGGCCGCCGACAACGTGGCCATCGTGGCCTTCTGCAACCTGGTGGGCGGCCAGGACGAGTTGGTCTTCGACGGCAACAGCGTCATCTTCGATGAGCGGGGCGAGCTGGTGGCACGGGGCAAGCAATTTGAGGAGGATTTAATCGTGGCCGACCTGAATGTGGGCAGTGTCTTCCGCCAGCGCCTTCATGACCCCAGGCGGCGAAAGGAAAAGCTGGCCGCCGATGTCGGGAAGGTGACCAGGATAACGCTGCCGGAGGTGAAAGCTCCGGGCGAGAAGCCGCCCCTGCCCGCGAGGAAGGTGGAGAGGCTGGAGCCATTGGCGGAGATATACCAGGCCCTTGTCCTGGGCACGCGGGACTATGTCCGCAAGAACGGCTTTCAAAAGGTGGTCATCGGGCTCTCCGGGGGCATTGATTCATCCTTAACGGCAGCCATCGCCGTTGACGCCCTGGGGAGGGAGAACGCGGTGGGGGTCTTCATGCCCTCCCGCTATTCGTCGCGGGAAAGCAGGGAGGATGCCCAGAAACTGGCCGAGAACCTGGGCATCCGCTTCTTGACCATCCCCATTGATGAGACCTTCCAGGCCTATCTCGACATGCTGGCCGAGCCCTTCGCGGGGATGGAGCCCGACGTGACAGAAGAGAACATCCAGGCCCGCATTAGGGGGAACATCCTCATGGCGCTAATCCAACAAGTTCGGCTGGCTGGTGCTGACGACGGGGAACAAGAGCGAGGTGAGCACGGGCTACTGCACCCTCTACGGCGACATGGCCGGCGGCTTCGCCGTCATCAAGGACGTGCCCAAAACGCTAGTCTACCAACTGGCCGGGCATGTGAATGCCGCGGCGGGCCGCGAGGTTATCCCCCAGAGGGTCTTTGAGAAGGCTCCCTCGGCCGAGCTGCGGCCCAACCAGAAGGACACCGATACCTTGCCTCCCTACGAGGTGCTGGACCCCATCCTGCACGCCTACGTGGAGGAGGACAGGGACCCGGTCGAGATAGTGGCTATGGGCTTCGACGAGGGCCTGGTGAAGAAGGTCGTTGAGATGGTGGACCGCAACGAGTATAAGCGCCGCCAGGCCCCGCCTGGGGTTAAAATCACTCACCGTGCCTTCGGCAAGGACCGGCGGCTGCCGATCACTAACAAATACAGATGAAGGCTATGGAAGAGCTTCAGCGTAGATTGGAACAAAAGACGGCACAGTTGAGCGCACTCAGGGAGATCAGCCGCGCTATCCAGGCTGCCTGGGACTTGGAGACCACCCTGGACCTCATCACCCGTAAGACGACCGAGGTGATGGGCATGGACTCCTGCTCCATCTACTTGCTGGATAAGATGGAGGAAAATCTAGTCCTGAAGGCCACCACTGGGCTCGCTCCTGAGGCCGTCGGAAAGGCGAAGCTGAAATTGGGAGAGGGGATCACCGGCTGGGCGGCAAGGGAAGGGAAGCCGGTGGCTGTACGGGATGCCGTCAACGACCCCCGCTTCAAGTACCTGCCCGAAACCAGGGAGCTGAATTTCAAGTCGCTTTTGGCGGTGCCGCTAGTGAATCAGGGCAGGGTGATAGGGGCTATGAACGTTCAAACCACTGAGTTCCACGACTACAGCGAGGAGGAAGTGGAACTGCTCTCGCTCATCGGGGACCTGGCGGCGGGGGCGCTCGAGAAGGCCATGCTCTACGAGGGCATGAGGGAGAGGATAGCGGAGCTCTCCACCTTGGTCGAGGTGAGCAAGGCCGTCATCTCGCCCCTCTATCTGGATGAGATGCTGAATCTCGTGGTGGAGATGGCGGCGAGGATAATGAATGCCAAGCTCTGCTCCCTTATGCTCCTTGACGAGGGGAAAGGGGAGCTGGTAATCAGGGCTACCCAGAGCTCGAGCGAGGAATATCTCAAC
>CAYQVA010000175.1:0-4046 GCA_964420815.1 uncultured Anaerolineae bacterium | reverse complement strand
GTGATGAACCATCCAGTCGTAGGGGAGGCCATCCTCAGGCCCATTGTCCGTGACGAGGAGGTATTGGGGATCATCGGACATCACCACGAGCATTACGATGGGAGTGGATACCCTGATGGGCTCAAGGGCAATGGGATACCCTTGGGTGCAAGGATCCTCGCCGTGGCCGATGTATACCAGGCAATGACCGGCTCGCTCGCCGGTGGAGGCGATGGCTGAATTGCGACGAGGGGCAGGAACGCAATTCGATCACAAGACATCCCTGATGCGCAGCCACTCCTTGCCCACCTTCCGCCCCGCTGCAATGGGATTGACGTTGGCCTTAATCTCAGCCATGATCATACCCCCGCCCCACTTTTACCGGCTGATCAGAGTCGCCACCGTCACCCCCTCTCCCCCTTCATGGTGGTCTCCAGGGCGATAGGAGGCGACTAGAGGGTGCTTGCTCAATTCCCCGCGTACCAGCTTGCGCAGCACTCCTGTCCCCTTGCCATGGATGATCCTCACCTTGGGCAACCCTGCCAGATACGCCTCGTTCAGGTACCTGTCCAGGCGGGAGAGGGCATCCTCGGCCCGCCATCCTCTTATGTTCAGCTCCGGGCCAGGGGCGGGATGACGTGCCAGGCTCACCGTATATCCCCCCTCCGGCGCCCCTTCCTTTTGCCCCTTTTCCCTCAATTCTAGGTCCGCCAGGGGCACCCTTGCCCGGAGGTTGCCAATCCGCACCTCAACCTCATCGCCGAGCAGCTCTATAACCGCCCCCTGCCTCTGCAAGCTCCTTACCCAGACCACATCGCCAATCTGTAGCTCCTCTATCCCCACTGGGGGTGGCTGGGGGAGAGGCTCTACCTCAGCTTTCAGTGCTTCCACCTCCTCTGTCGCCTGGGCCAATTGCTCCTTAGCGAGCGGCGCTATCTCCAGTTGTGCCCTGAGGCGGCGCAATTCCTCCCGGACCCTCTCCAGTTCCAACTGCGCTTCCTGCCGGGCCTGGTTCAAGATCTCCCGCCGCTCCGCCTCTATCTCCCTCAGCCGCTCCTGAAATTCCTTCGCCTTCTCCTCCGCCTCCCGCTGCGCTGCTTGGGCCGCCTCGTTAGCCGCCATCGCTTCCTCGCGCGCCCGCTTGATGTCGGTCAGGAAGCTCTCCACTTCCAAATCCGTGGAGGAGAGCCAAGCCCTAGCCTCCTCCACGACCTCGGGGGATAGCCCTAGCCGCGTGGCGATGGCCAGGGCGTTGCTCTGCCCCGGCAGCCCGATGCTCAGCTTGAAGGTTGGGGCTAGTGTCTCCAGGTCGAACTCGACGCAGGCGTTCTGGACGCCGGGGGTTACATGGGCGTAGACCTTGAGCTCCGGGTAATGGGTGGCGACGAAGGTGGTGATGTGTCGCCTCCGCAGGTAATCGAGGATGGCCCGTGCCAGGGCCGAGCCCTCGGCAGGATCAGTCCCGGCCCCTAACTCGTCCAGGAGGACGAGGGATTCCTCGTCCGCTTCCTTCAAGATATTCACGATGTTGGTCATGTGAGAGGAGAAGGTGGAGAGGCTCTGCTCGATGCTCTGCTCCTCGCCGATGTCGGCGTAGATGCCGCTGAAGACGGAGAGGGTGGACCCCTCGTCGGCGGGGATGTGCAGGCCCGATTGGGCCATCAGGGCCAGGAGTCCCACCGTCTTGAGGGAGACGGTCTTGCCCCCGGTATTTGGCCCGGTGATGACCAGGATGAAGAAATCCCCACCGATGTGGACGTTGATGGGCACCACCTCATCGTCGGGGAGGAGGGGATGGCGGGCGTTGATCAGCCGGATGCTGGGGGCTGGTTGCTGGAAACTGGAAGCTGGAAGCTGGTTGCTGGTTGGCTGTTTCCTGAATGGGACCAGCTTTGGTTCGACCCCTCTTATCTCCTCGCTGTACCTTGCCTTGGCGAAGGCCAGGTCCAACTCGGCTAGGGCCTCCACGGTCTGGCGAATAGCCTCGCCATCCTCGGCTACCTGGGCGGTGAGGCGCTTCAGGATGCGCCCCACCTCCCTCCTCTCCTCCAGTTGAAGCTCGCGCCAACGGTTGTTCAACTCCACGGTGGAAAGGGGCTCGATAAAGAGGGTTAGGCCGCTGGCAGAGGTGTCATGAATGATGCCCGGGATGCGCCCTTTGAAGTCAGCCTTGAGAGGGATGACGTAGCGCCCATCCCGCTGGGTGATGAGTGCCTCCTGGAGGAAATGGCTATTGGCCGGGGAGGAGATGATCCTCTCCAGCTTGCTCAGGAGGCGGTCGTGGACAAGCTTCAGCTCCTGGCGGATGCGCCCCAGGTCAGGGCTGGCCCCATCCACCACCTCACCACGGTCGTTAATGCAGCGGGCGATCTCCGCCACGAGCTCGGGGCACCCCTCGATGTTCCGGGCCCTTTCAGCCAGCAAGGGAAACTGGGCCTTGGAGCGGAGGATGGACCTTCGCAGCGCCCGCGCAGCGACAAGGGTGGCTCGGATGTCCAGGAGCTCAGCGGGGGTTAAAGTGGCTGCGATCTCCGCCTTTTTCACTAAGGGGCGAAGGTCGCGGGCGCCTCCCAAGGCAACGCTGGCTTTGAGGTCGAGGAAACGCCTGGCCTCGCTCGTCTCCCGCTGACGCCGCCTGACCTCCTCGATGTCCGAGGATGGCTGTAGGTTCAGAACCAGCTCCCGGCCAGCGGAGAAGGACGTATGCTTCGCCACTCTATCCAGGATTTTGGGGAACTCCAAAATCTGCAGATACTTAGAATCCATAGCGGCTATGCCAATCTCAATCGGTTGTAAAGCTCACTGGGCTCTCAGCTCGGCACCTATCTCCCTCTTCAGCCGTCTCCGGATGCGCTCCCGAATGCGCTTCACCTCCTCCTCGGTCAGGGTTCGGTCATGAGCCTGGAAGGTGAGGGAGTAGGCCAAGCTCTTCTTGCCTGGCGGGATTGGCTCGCCCCGATAGAGGTCGAAAAGGACGGCCTTAGTCAGGAGCTTCCCCCCAGCCTGCAGGATGAGGTCATGCACCTGCTCGGCTGGCACATCCTCATCAACGATGATGGCGATGTCCTGGATGACGGCGGGGAACTTAGAGATGGGCCGATAATAGCGCTCGGAAGGCACCGCCTCCAGGAGCATCTCCAGGTCCAGCTCCATGAGGCAGACCCTCTGCGGGGGGAGGTCGAAGTTCTCCCGCACTAGTGGATGCACCTCGCCCAAAATGGCTAATGGCTGATAGCTGATGGCTGATAGCTTCAGTTCAGCAACGCGTCCGGGATGGAAGGTCGGATGGGTCGTGGGGGTGAAAGCATAGTCGGTGATGCCCAATCGCCTCAGCAGGGTCTCGACAATCCCTTTCAGGTCGAAGAAGTCCATCTCGTCCTTATCCCCGCGGAGCCAGGAGCGAGGCGAGCGGGGGCCGCTCATGGCGATGCCCAGTCGCCGCGGCTCCTCCGGCAGTTCCTCCTCCCCTCGGGACAGATAGACGCGCCCGATCTCGAAGATGGCCACTCGGTCGGTGTGCCTCAGGTTCGATCGCATGGTCTCCAAAAGGCCGGGCATGAGGCTCCGGCGCATGTATTCCCGTTCGCTGGTCAGGGGATTGGCGAGCTTGAGGTATTGGCTCTCATCCACCTGGCCCCCATCAGGCGTGAGCTTCCCGATGCTCTCCAAACTGGTCAGGGAGTAGTTGATCACCTCCGTGAGCCCGCAGCCGACGAGGATGTTGCGCACCCGCTCCTCGCCCCTCAGGGCCCAGTTCATCCGCTGTTTTGGCAAGGTATCGCTGAGGAGGGTGGCAGGGATTCTATCGTAGCCATAGACGCGGGCTATCTCCTCGATGAGGTCGGCGGGGATGGAGACATCGAGGCGATAGGAGGGAACGGTGACAAGCAGTCTAATGTCCAGAGTCCTAGGTCCAAGGTTTTCCCTACTTTGATCTTCGACTTTGGACTTTGTACCTTGGACTATCTCGACTTCGAACTCCAAGGCTTTCAATATCCGCACGATCTCCTCGGTCGGGATTCTAATCCCCAGGATGCGTTCCACCTCGTCGGCGGTCAGCTCTATGA
>CAYQVA010000174.1:0-4071 GCA_964420815.1 uncultured Anaerolineae bacterium | reverse complement strand
GATGCCGACCTCTTTATAGACGCCATCTATTGCCTCACGCCCCTGCCCAACGCCAGGCCAGAGGCGGTGAGGCTGCTGGCCGACCTGGTCTCCATCATCGGCGCCAGGCCCTACTTCCTGGACGCCGCCGAGCACGACGGCCTGGTCGCCGGGGTTAATCACTTGCCCTTCATCCTCTCCACCGCCCTGGTGAGCGCCACGGCCCAGAGCCCATCATGGCGGGAGATGAGGAAGCTTACTAGCTACGCCTTCCGAAACGCGACTCACCTCGCCCCCGGCGACCCGACCACATACCGCGACATCTGCCTCACCAATCGAAGGAGCATCGTGCGCTGGATTGACACCTACTTGGAGAGCCTTAAAGCGCTGCGGGAGGCAGTCGCTGCCGAGGATGCCGAAGGGCTGGAGGGCATCTTTAAGGAGACGTTTGCCGCCCGCGAGGAGTGGCTGAAGGGAAGTGAGGAGAGTGGCTGGAGCGCGCTCGATGAGGTTGGGGGCTCGCCCTGGGGGCGGCTGTTGTTGGGTAGGATGGGTTGATCTTGTTGTGTATCTGCTCATCACGTATCACGTGTCACGTGATACGTAATACGTGATTAAGGCGAGCGCTTTGACAAAGAGGTGATTTTGTGCCCCGCATATCGGCTGTCCTGCCAGCTTACAACGAGGAGGAGAACGTCGGGGAGGCAATCGCCGCCACGGTCGAGGCCCTGGAGTCCATCACCCCTGACTACGAGGTCATCGTGGTGGATGATGGCAGCTGCGATGGGACCTCGCGGGTCGTGGAGGGCTTGATGGGGCGTTACCCCAAGGTCAGGCTGATCCGCCACCCAATGAATCGCGGCTACGGAGGCGCCCTGCGCTCCGGCTTCGAGGCCGCGAGGGGCGAGCTCATCTTCTTCACCAGCTCCGATAACCAATACGATGTCGCGGAGATCAGGAAGCTCCTGCCCTTGATCGAGGAGGCCGACATTGTGGCCGGCTATCGGGCTAAGCGGCAGGACCCCCTCATTCGTCGCTTCTTCGCCTGGGGGTGGAATACCCTGGTGCGCCTCCTCTTCGGCTACGCCGCCCGCGATGTTGACTGCGCCTTCAAGCTCTTCAGGCGCGAGGTCCTCGATCGGGTTCCCCTCACCTCCACGGGAGCGATGATAGACACGGAGCTTTTGGTAGGGGCGAAGAGGAGGGGCTTAAGGATACGCGAGGTGGCGGTGAGCCACTTTCCCCGCCGGGCGGGGAGGCAGACTGGGGCACGACCTGACGTCATCATCAAGGCCTTTCGCGACCTCCTGGACTTCCGTTCGCGGTTAAAAGAGGAGTTGGCTCGTGAGTAGGCGAAGCTACAATGTTCTCATGATTGCCCCCACCCCCTTCTTCGCCGACTACGGTTGCCACGTGCGCATCCTGGAGGAGGCCCGCATCCTGCAGAAGCTGGGCCATCGGGTGGTCATCTGCGCCTATCCCAGCGGCGGCGATGTCCCCGGCCTCACGATCGAGCGGGTGTGGGACACCCAAAGGGAGGATGTGCAAGTTGGAGCTACCGCCTCCGCAAGCTATAAAATCCGTTGTGACGTGCTTCTTTTCTTTAAGTCCCTCCAAGTGATCCGCCGATTTAAGCCGGACATCATCCACGCTCACCTCCATGAAGGGGCCTTAATCGGCTACCTCCTGGGCATACTCAGGCGCACCCCCCTCATCTTCGACTTCCAAGGGAGCCTCACCGACGAGATGGTCAACCATCGCTTCCTGCGCCGGGATGGGCCCTTCTACCGCCTCATGCGGGGAGCGGAGTGGCTCATAGACCACATGCCCAAAGCCATCATCACCAATTCCCGCCACGCCGCCGATCTATTGACCGAAGAGTTCGGCTGCGACGATGGGCGCATCCACGTTGTCCCCGACTGCGTCAACTGCGATGTCTTCCGCCCCTGGTGGGAGTGGGGCGCCGATGAACGGGCTGCCTTGAAAGCTCAATTGGGCATCCCCCCTGACCGTCGAGTGGTCATTTACCTAGGCCTCCTGGCGGAGTATCAGGGTATCAGGCACCTGCTGCAGGCAGCGAGACATCTGATCGGGAGCCATTCCAACGAGCTGCATTTTCTGATCATGGGTTACCCAGGCGAGGACTATTATCGGGCCGTGGCCAGGGATTTGGGTTTAGCGGAGCATATCACCTTCACCGGCCGGATCCCTTACGATGAGGCGCCCCGCTATCTGGCGGCGGGCGACGTGGCTGTGGCCCCCAAGCTCTCGGCCACGGAGGGGAGTGGCAAAATCCTGACCTACATGGCCCTGGGTTTGCCGACGGTGGCCTTCGACGTTCCCGTCAGCCGCGAGTACCTGGGCGATCTAGGGGTTTATGCCGAGGCCGGCGACCCCCTCTCCTTGGCGGAAGCCATCGAATCGCTCTTATCGGATGAGGAAAAGGCTGCTGCCTTGGGCAGGAGGTTGCGGGAGCAGGCGATGAGGGATTATTCATGGGAGAGGGCGGGGGAGAGGATTCTGGGGATATATGATTCGCTCTGTAGGTAGAGGGGGACTCCCCTTGCTAGGTAGGATCTCAGAGGTGATCAGATATCGGGAGCTGATCAGGAACCTGGTTGCCAGGGACCTGAAGGTGCGCTATCGCAACTCGGTCCTGGGCTTCCTCTGGTGCCTGGGCAACCCGCTATTGATGATGACCGTCTTCACCGTGGTCTTCACTATCCTCATGCCTAACGGCATCGAGAAGTACCCCGTCTTCATCCTCTGTGCCCTATTGCCTTGGAACTTCTTCTCTAGCGCGGTGATGGACTCCGTGCACAGCATCGTGGGCAACGCCCATCTGATCAAGAAGGTCTACTTTCCACGGGAGGTCCTTCCCATCTCCGTGGTCCTCTCTAACCTGGTCAACTTCCTGCTGGCCCTGATCGTCCTCTTCGCCATGCTTCTCATCTTTAGGGTCCGTCTCACGCCTTGGGCCTTGCTCCTGCCGGCCATCATCTTCATTCAGGTGCTTTTCACCTTGGGCTTGGCCTTCATCCTCTCCACGCTGAACGTCTTCTATCGGGATACGGGGATCATCATGGAGGCGGTGATGCTGGCCTGGTTCTTCCTGACGCCCATCTTCTATCGCATCGAAGACCTCGTGCCCCAGTATGCCAGGCTGATGTATTGGGTCAACCCCATGGCCTCGCTCATCTCCTCCTATCGGATCATCCTCTATCACGGTGCGCCCCCGGCCTTCGATTTCCTGCTCCGCACCCTCATAACTGCCCTGGCCTTTTTGATTTCAGGCTATCTCTTCTTCGCCCACTACAGCCGCGTCTTCGGCGAAGAGGTGTGATGAGGAATAGTTTACATAAAAGAAGGATCCCAAAAAGATCCTTCTTGAAAACTTATCTGAATGGCAAAATGAGCTTGCCCCCGGGTGGGTGCTCTCGATCTCCTCGTGAATTCTGGGCGCGTTATTTCAGACCAAGGGCACTCTTTATCATCTCAAGTGTGGCCTCTACTCTAGCCAACCTGGATGAGAAGTCGGATGACATATCCAGTAGGCGCTCTTCTATTGCAGCCAACCTGGATGAGAAGTCGGATGACATATCCAGCAGGCGCCCATCCATTGCAGCCAACCTGCGGTCGAAACTTCTCAAGATATAGCCCAGGAGAGCCACGACGAGGGTTATCAAGCCGCCGATTATTGTCTGAACCGCATCTACGCTGGGGGATGCGAAAACACCAGCTATCAACAAGCCGGAATAGACTATCAGGAGAGCTGTAAGAATAAGTAGAAAGATGATGGCTTTTTGAAGCATTATTCCTTGCCTCCTTCCCGGTGACGCTGACAAGGGATATGGACAAATACTGGCCCACTCCGGCACCGTAGCCACTGAATTTATGCGAAGATAGCGTGGAATCCACATGAATTTTGCGTAAATGTTATACCGCACAGAGTGCATATTGTCAAGCCCCTCTCTCCAAAATTGACGTTAGGAGTTCTTTACATAAAAAGATTCTCGCTGTGATATCCTTTAAATATAGCACAACTTGGGTATCTATGCGTGAAGATAGCGTGAAAGTTGCGTGAATTTGGCG
>CAYQVA010000173.1:0-4090 GCA_964420815.1 uncultured Anaerolineae bacterium | reverse complement strand
GGCAAGCAGTGCATGTAGATGGCGTGTTTATGGGCCAGCTTCATCTTCTCCGCATCGCAGATCCAGTCCTTGTTGGCCTCGAAGATCTCCTTGGTCTTTTCTGGATCGTCCTCGCCGACGGGGGGCTTAAAGGTCGGCACGGCGGTCCAGCTCTTGGGATAGACCACATTGGCGCCCCTGAAGGCCTCCCGCATATCGTAGGAGATGGCGAAGGAGCCGCCGTATCTCTTAGCGTAGTTCTTGCAGGCCTCGATGACCTCGTCGTCCAGCTCCATCCCCTCGGGATGGGCCAATATTACGTCCATCCCCATCATAGTGGCAGCGATGATGGCCGACTGGGGAACGGCGCGAGGCTTATCAATGCTGGGGGAATAGGCCCAGCTCATGACGAACTTCACCCCCGAGAAGCCGCCGAACTTCTCCTTGATGGTCAAGATGTCAGCCAGGGCCTGGCAGGGGTGATACTTGTCGCACTCCATGTTGATGACTGGGATGTCGGCCCAGCGGGCGAACTCCCGCATCATCTCATGGGCAGCGCCATACTCCCAATCCACCGGCTCGCCGTAGCAACGGATGGCGATGGCGTGGCCCATGCGCGATAGCACCCTGGCCACATCAGAGACGCGCTCCGTAGTGTAGGCTATCTCCTTGCCCGGCAATGCCGGGGTATATATCTTGCCCGGCTCCAGGAAGTGGGCATGGCCGCCGAGCTGGGTCATCCCAGCCTCGAAGGAATTACGGGTGCGCAGGCTCATGTTGTAGAAGATCATGAAAAGCGTCTTAGCCCTGAGGATGTGATCGTGGGGCTCGCCGATGGCGAAGCGCCGCTTGAGGTCGAGGGCCACGTCGAGGATGGTCTCCACCTCCTCGCGGGTGAAATCGAGGAGTGTCAGGAAATCCCGGCCTCTGAAAACCTCAGTCTTCATCTCCGCTCCTTTCTACCTCCCCGAAAGCTGGAGCTTTCGGGGAGGTTAGTTCTCACGCCTCGCCCCTCTTGTAGGGGACGCCTAAAGCCGCTGGCCCCTTCGCCCCTCTGGCCACCATCGCCAGGACGGCTATGGTCAGGATGTAGGGAAACATCAACAGGAGCTGATGGGGCACTGGGGCGCCCAGGGCCTGGAGCCAGAGCTGGAGGGCATAGGCGCCCCCGAAGAGGAGGGCTCCGGCGAAGGTCCTATAGGGGTGCCATTTGCCGAAATAGACGATGGCCACGGCTATGAAGCCGCGCCCGACGGTCATGTTCTCCCAGAACATCTTCAGGTGGGCGGTGGAGAGGACCACCCCTCCCAGCCCGACCAGTATCCCTCCTAAAACGACACAGAGATAACGGATGAGGGAGACGTTGACCCCTAAAGTGTCAGCAGCCCTGGGGTTCTCGCCTGTCGCCCTGATCATAAGTCCTAGGGTGGTTCGGTGGATGACAAGCACCAAGAGAGGGGTCAAAAGGATCGCTAGATAAACCAAAATGTTCTGTTGGAAGAGGATCGGGCCGAGGAAGGGGATGCGGCTGAGGAGGGGGATAGGAGCCTCTTTGAAGCCCTCTATGGTGGGAGGGACAGTTCTCACGCCGAAGGTCACTCTGTATAGAAAGCTGGAGAGGCCCAGGCCCAGGAAGTAAATCCCCATCCCGCTTATCACCTGATCAACGCGCAGGGTCACGCTCATGAAGGCCATCAGGAGGGCCATTAAGGCGCCCACGAGGATCCCAAGCAGGACGCCGAGCCAGAGGCTGCCCGTTTGATAGGCCCCCCAGAAGCCGGCGAAAGCCCCCATGAGCATTATCCCCTCCACGCCCAGGTTTAATATCCCTGCCAGCTCGGTGATTATCTCCCCCAAGGCGGCGAAGACGATGGGCGTAGCCAGCCGGATAGTGGCCGCCAGGAGGCTGACCAGGAAAGCCATCTCAGTCCCCCCTTATTCTATATTTGACCAGGACGTCGCCGACCAGGCTGAAGAGCACCACCAAGCCCTCAATGGCTATTACCAGGGCGAAGGGCGTCCCTATGGTGCGCTGCATGGCCTCCATCCCCACCACCATGGCTCCGAAGAAGAAAGCCGCCAGGATCACCCCGAAGGGGTGGAGCTTCCCCAGGAGGGCCACCACGATGCCGGTGTAGCCGTATCCAGTGGAGATGCCGTCCAGCAGGCGATGATGGAGGCCGCAAATCTCGCCCGCTCCGGCCAGGCCGGCGAGCCCGCCGCTTAACGACATGGCGAGCAGGACGCTGCCCAGCACATTTATGCCCCCGTAACGGGCTGCCTCGGGGTTAGCCCCGACCGCCCTGACCCGATAACCCCAGGAGGTCTTGAATAAAAACACGTAAGTGAGGACGACGCCCAATAGGGCCAGCAGGAGGCCAGCATGGAGCCTGGTCCCACGTATCAACCTTGGGAACTCAGCTGCGGGGGAGATGAGGGGGGACATCGGAAAGCCGCCGGCGATGGTCGGGTCCTTCATCGGCCCTCGCACCATATAGTTCAGCCAGTAGATGGCGATGTAGTTCATCATGATGGTGACGATGACCTCGTTGACCTCCAGCTTGGCCTTTAGTGCCCCCGCCGCTCCCCCCCATAACGCCCCGGCGAGGAAACTGGAGACCACGATGAGGGGCAAGAGCAGCGTGGCTGGCATCCATCCCAAAGCAAGCCCCAACCAGGTAGCGGCTATCGCCCCCACGATCAACTGCCCCTCGCCGCCGATGTTCCAGACCTTACACCTGTAAGCGATGGTTATTCCCAAGCCCACCAGCAAGAGGGGCACAGCCTTCACCACCGTCTCGGCCAGGTTATGCACGCTCCCGAAGGCGCCGTAGAAGAGGGCCCGATAGGCCACCAAGGGGTTGGCCCCCGCCATGACGATCAATATGCTGCCGAGGGCGAGGGCCATGAATACCGCTACTATCGAAGCCAAGACCCTTGTCAAAGGGGATGGAACGGGTCGCTCCTCTATCCTTAACCTCAACTCGCCTCCTTGAGATTCATCCTTTTGGCCCCGGCCATCATCAGCCCGATCTCCTCCACCTCGGCCTCCTCAGCGGGGACTATACCCACGATCTCCCCCTCGTACATGACCGCGATCCTGTCGCTCAGGGAGAGGATTTCGTCCAGGTCCTCGGAGATGAGGAGGATGGCTGTCCCTCTGGCCCGCTGCTCCATCAACTTGCGGCGGATGTATTCCGTGGCCCCCACGTCCAGACCCCTGGTGGGCTGGGCAGCGACCAGGAGCTTGGGCTCCCGGGAGAGCTCCCGAGCCAGGATAAGCCTCTGGAGGTTCCCTCCGGATAAGTGCTTAACTGGGACATCCTTGCTAGGGGTCTTCACTTCGTAATCGGAGATCAGCCTCTCGACATAGCGATCTATCTCTTGGTTGTTCAAGAACCACCCCTTAGCGAAGGGGAGGAACCAGCCATCGGCGAAGGGGGGACGGTGGTGCGTCTCCAAAATGGCGTTCTCAGCGACGGAGAAATCCATTATCAGCCCCCTCCTTATCCGCTCCTCAGGGATGTATCCCACCCCCGCCTCGATGATCTCGCCCGAAGGGCGGTTGGTCATGTCCTTTCCTGCGATGAGCACCTTCCCCCGCGTGGCCCTGCGCAGGCCAGTGATGGCCTCAGCCAACTCCCCCTGACCATTCCCAGCCACGCCAGCGATCCCTAATATCTCCCCCTGGCGGAGGGAGAGGGAGATGCCTTTGAGCGCGGGCAGCCCCTTATCGCCCATGACCCAGAGGTCTCTCACCTCGAGGGCGATCTCCCCCCTCTCGACCTCCTCCCTGGCCACCCGGAAGAGGACCTCCCGCCCCACCATCATCTTTGCCAGTTTCCTCTCGTCGGTGTCCTCGGTGTCTAACGTCGAGACCACCCTCCCGTCCCGGAGCACGGTCACCCGATCGCTGACGGCCATCACCTCGTGGAGCTTGTGGGTGATGAAGATGACGGCTTTGCCCTCCTCGGCCATGCGCCTCAGGACGGAGAAGAGCTCCTTCACCTCAGGTGGGGTGAGCACGGAGGTGGGCTCGTCGAGGATGAGGATGTCTGCCCCCCGATAGAGGGCCTTGATGATCTCCACCCTCTGCTGCTCCCCCACCGAT
>CAYQVA010000172.1:0-4095 GCA_964420815.1 uncultured Anaerolineae bacterium | reverse complement strand
GTGCAGTAGAGGTTCATGCGCGACCGTATCCCCTCCAGGAGCCGGAGGATCTCCCCCATGCCCTTGCCCTCCTCGGCGGCCCTGGCAGCGGCGAGCACCTGATAGCCTGTACCCATGGAGATGGAGAGGCTGTCGAAGACCTCGATGTCAGCCTCGGGCAGCATTGATTTGGGCAGCAAGGCCGACTGATAGGTGCCGCTGTGTTTGGAGGTGACAACAATGGTGAGGATAGAGTGGCCCTCCTCCGCTAGCTCTTGGTACACCCCGACGAATTTTCCAGGCGCTGGCTGCGAAGAGGTAGGGATGACATCACCCTCAAGCTTCCGGAAGAAGGTGGGGCGATCTATGGTTATGTCTTCCTCGTAGGTTTCGTTTCCGAACTGGATGGGTGATAGGCACCACCCGAATATCATATCGCTCAAGCAGCTCCTTGGGGACATCGGCGGTGCTGTCGGTGACGATCTTTATCATCACGTCCTCCTCAAGGGGATTTAGCCCCTCATTCCGGGTATGAGACCACGCCGATCAAGCCTGGCCCGCCGAGGGCGGCGAGGGCAGGCGTGACCTCGACCGTGAAAATCTCCCTGCACTTGAAGATCGCTTCGATCCTCTCCCTCAGGCGCTGTGCCTCCTCGGGCACGTAGGCGTGGGCGACGGCAACGCTTATCGCCTCGGCCTCACCAACCGCCTCCTTGGTCAGCTCCAAGAGCCGATCCAACGACTTGGCTCGGGTTCGAACCCGGCCGACGGCCTCGACCAAGCCGTCCTGTATGGCGAGGACCGGTTTGACATCGAGCAGCGAGGCGAAGCTCTCCTGCAATCGACTCACCCGCCCGCTCAATTGGAGGTATTTCAGGGTAGCCACGGTGGCGAAGACGTTCATCCGAGCCTTGATCCCTTCGATGATGGCCAGGATTTCCTGCACCGTCTTGCCAGCTTCAGCAGCCTTGGCCGCGGCCAAGGCCAAGAAGCCTGCACCCATAGAGGCTGATAGCGAGTCGACCACCCTGATGTCAACCTCGGGCAACATCGAGCGGGCCAACTTGGCCGACTGATAGGTACCGCTGAGCTTGGATGTGATGTGGATAGAGAGAATGGTGCTGGCCTTCTTCGCCAGCTCCCGGTAGGCCTCGAAGAACTTCCCTGGAGAGGGCTGGGAGGTGGTAGGGATTATCCCCTCCTTCATCTTGCGGTAGAGGTCCTCCCGGCTCATCTCAACCCCATCCTCGTAGGACCGCTTCCCGATGTGGACGTTGACCGGCACCACCTTGATGTCGAACCTCTCCTGGATGGCCTTGGGCAAGTCGCAACAGCTATCAACGACGATTTTGATCCCTTTCATCGGTCCTCTCCTTCAAATTGGTCATTGATCCTCTCAGAATCCCCTTCTTTCGAGGTCCTCTCTTAGGGCGATCAGGGTGCGGTAATAGAGGGACTTGATGGCCCCCTCGCTGCGGCCCATGATCTGGCCGATCTGGGCATTGGACAGCCCCTCGGCAAACTTGAGGATGAGCAACTGCTGGCGATCGGGGTGAAGCCGAGCGATGGCTTCCCGTAAGGCCCTCTTCTCCTCGTTCGCCTCCGCCATACCCTCGGGGGCATCCCCGCTTTGGCCGTCAATGACCAGCTTATGCAGGGGGATCCCCCGGCGACGGCTGCTGTCACGAAGCCAATTGGCCACCAGGTTGTGGGCAATGCGATAGAGCCAGGCGGAGAAAGGCACACCCTGGTCGGTATAGCGGTGGAGGTTGGCTAGAGCTTTGTAGAAGGTTTTGGCGGTGAGGTCCTCAGCATCGTGGCGGTTGCCGGTTCGGTGGTAAATGTAATTGTATATCCCGTCCACATACCTCTCGTAAAGGACACCGAAGGCTGTCGGGTCCTCCTTTGCCCTCTCCACCAGGGCCTCTTCCGATTCCATCACCTCGAGCTCCCTCTGGCAGGTCATCTTCTTTAACTGATGGGAGATGACTCGCCACTGCCGGTCGCCCCCAGGTTTACCTCCAGCCTAAGGCGGAAGGGCTGTTTTAAAATTAAAACACTGGAGGCGGCCAATAGTTACGCCATTAGTATAGCCGACATCCCGGAAAAGTTCAAACATGCTAATCCCTAACCAGTCCCTAATTGGACTTGAAGGTGATATTATGGTATGATTCAATGTGAAGAGGTGAAAGAGGTGATCCAGACTTATTTAGGGATATCCTTGCTGTCGGCGGCCACTTTGATCTTCGAGATCGCCCTGAGCCGCATCTTCTCCGTGGCTCAGTGGTATCACTTCGCCTTCATGACCGTAAGCTTGGCCCTCCTGGGCTTCGGTGCAAGCGGCTCCTTCCTCTCCATTTTCCAAGAGAAGGCCAAAGTCAACCTCGACAGGGTGCTCATCGCCTCCTCTTCCCTCTTCTGGCTGACGCTTCTGGGAGGGTATCTAGTCGCCAACTACGTCCCCTTCGACTCCTTCTGCATCGCCTGGGACCGCCGGCAACTCCTCTACCTTGCCATTTACTACCTCTCCCTCTCCACGCCCTTCTTCTTCTCCGGGCTCTGCATCAGCCTCCTTATCGCCGCAGCGCCGACCAGGGTGAACGAGATCTACTTTTCCAACCTGATAGGCTCTGGGCTCGGTTGCCTCCTGGTGGTCGTGTTGCTCCCCCTCTTCGGCGGAGCAGGGACAGTCATATTCGCCGCCCTGTTAGGGGCAGTGGCGACAACGGCCTTCAAGTGGGCTCACACCTCCCGGCAAGTTGTCTCCTTTCGTCTCCTGCCCCTCGCCTCTTGCATCTTGCTCATCCTGTTGCTCCTCATCCGTCCCCCGCTCTTCGACATCCGGATGTCGCCTTACAAGGCCCTGAGCACGATATTGAGGTACCCCGACACCAGGCTCGTCTTCACCGGATGGAACGCCTTCTCGCGGGTTGATGTGATCGAGAGCAGGAGCATCAAATCCGCCCCTGGGTTAAGCTTCGCCTACAAGGGGGTGCCCCCACCGCAAATGGGCCTCACCATTGACGGCGATAACCTCTCGGCCATCACCACAACGGATTTGGAGAAAACAACGGATTGGGAGAAAGCAACGGATTTGAGGTTTATTGAATTTCTGCCGGTCGCCTTGCCCCACCGCCTCATCCCCCGGGCAAAGGCCCTGATCATCAAGCCACGTGGGGGGTTGGATGTGTTGGTTGCTCTTCATCACGGTGCCTCCTCGATCACCGTTGTGGAGGACAACCCCTTGGTGGTCGAGGTTGTGAGGGATCGGTTCGGCGATTTCGCTGGCGGGGTCTACAGCCATGAGCGGGTGAGTGTGGTCGTTGAGAACGGGCGGAGCTACGTCAGGCGTTCGGGCGAGAGGTTCGATCTGATCCAGCTCTCCCTCTCCGATACCTTCAAGGTGATCACCTCCGGCGCCTACAGCCTCTCGGAGAACTACCTCTACACCATCGAGGCCTTCGCTGATTTCTATGAGCGCCTCTCCGATGGCGGCCTCCTGGTCGTCACCCGCTGGCTCCAGCTCCCCCCCAGCGAGAGCCTGCGCGCCGGAGCCATCGCCATCGAGGCGCTGGAGAGGCTAGGGGTGGAGCGCCCTGAGCAGCATATCGTCGCCATCCGCAGCTTCCAGACGATGACCCTATTGGTCAAGCGGGGGGACTTCACCGCCCGCGAGATCGAAACGGTGAAGGATTTCTGTGCGGAGAAGAGATTCGACCTGGTCTACTACCCTGGGATCGCCCACACCGAGGCCAATCTCTACAACGTCCTCCCCGAGCCCTACTACTACCAGGCCTTCCACGACCTGATCTTCGCGGCCGACAGAGCTGAGTTCTACGCCAGATACCCCTATGATGTCTCTCCCCCCCACGACAACAGGCCCTTCTTCTTCCATTTCTTCAAGTGGAGCCAGATCCCAGCCATCCTCGAGAGCTTCGGCAAGACCTGGCAGCCCTTCGGGGGGAGCGGCTATCTAGTCCTGGTGGCTCTCCTCATCCTGGCCTTGCTGGCTTCGGCGGGGCTCATTTTGTCGCCCCTATTCTTTCGCCGAGGGGCTGTAAGGGAAAGACCTGCTATACGGAGTTAGGGGGAGCGACTCTCCTGGGGAGGTCCCCT
>CAYQVA010000171.1:0-4095 GCA_964420815.1 uncultured Anaerolineae bacterium | reverse complement strand
GATGAAAAGTATCTACTTAAGGTCCTCATGGGATAAAAATGCGATTGCCCTAAAGGTCAGCCGCATCGACTTGCAAAGAAGAGCGAGATGTGATATACTTTAATTGCCAACAGAGATATCAAGTCGCCAGACGGCAAATTCCAGAGGCCCTCCTATGACCAAGAGGCCCTGAAGGTCCAGGAGGGCCTCTTTGTTTTTGGCAGTGAGAGACGGTTAAGGAGCCTGTACCATGGCCCCTGCTGAAGATGCCCGGGATGAAAGGAAAGCCGTTTCACCACCTCCATCTCTGATAAAGAAGCACATGACGCTTATCGCCATCCTGCTCTACGAGCTGGTCAAGGAGTGGGTGGAAAAGCAGAAAAAGGAACAGGGCGACTTGACGGATTAGAACATTTGTGCTATAATAGCCGTTGCAAGGCTATACCTGTAAGCCACTCATAGGAGAGTGGCTTTTCATCAAAAGGGGGGCGAGATGGATACAACGCGAAAAGCAATAGTATACGTGAGGGTGAGCACAACACACCAGCTTGACAACTACTCCGTTGAAGACCAGCGTGACCTGAAACGCCTTGGCCCTAAGTATGGTTTTTCACAGGTTGAAGTGAGGGAGGAACAGGGCGTTTCTGGAGAGAGCCTGACAGGAAGGCCTGTCATGATGGGGATCCTGCAGGAAATTGCGGACGGCAAGGTGGGAGCGATCATCGTCTCCTCTTTTACCAGGCTCTCCCGCGATATGGATGGTATAGACGGGAGACTGGTAAAGAAAGCATGCAGGGATAACGATGTGGTTATCATAACGCCGGAGAAGCTATACGATTTCTCCAAAGACACGGATGACGACCTGGCAGACCTGCAATTCCTCTTCGCGAAGATCCAAAAGCGCATGAACCTCAAACCGATGATGCGGGGAGAATACCTGAAGGCAAAGAGGGGAGGATTTGTAGGCAGGAGGCTCTCCTTCGGGTATGACCTGGAGTGGAAGGAGGTCGAAACGCCCAAGGGGAGGAAGCTTAAGGCTGATCTGGTGATCAATCCCGAAGAGGCGGAGGTGGTGCGCTTCATTCACGAGACTTATCCGAAGACATTCTTCCGCCAGACCGCCATCATCCTGAACGAGAAGGCGGCTCGAGGCGAGGTAATGTATTATCCGATCAAGGACAAGCGGAGTCAGAGGTTCCATGGCTCCACTCATCGGCCCTGGACAGAGCAGGATGTCAGGCAGATCATTAAGAATAAACTCGTCATAGGACGCCTGACTTATACTCCTCGAAGCAAACTGTTCGGCGATGCAGAGCCAATCGTGGCCTACAGGCCGGACCTCCGCATAATCGACGATGCCACATTTGAGCGGAACCAGAGGATAATGGAGCAGAGGAGGAAGTTGAACCCCCGCGTTAGAGGGTCTCACTATGCCTTCTCGGGGCTCTTGCGATGCCCGAAGTGCGGGGCCAAGATGCACGGGCGGGGCGTGAAGAAGGATCAGCGCAACAAAGACGGCTACCGTTACAAGCAGTACTGCTGCTCCAATTATAACAAGAGCGGCAAGGCCGTCTGCGAGGGGTACTCCATAACAGAGACCGTGGCCTTCAAAGTGGTCCTTCCAATGCTGAAAGAGCTCATCCACAAGAACCTGAGGCCTCACTTCGAAGAAGTGGCCAGGACCAGGGCGAGCGAGTCGGCGGAAAAGGATATCGTCGGCATGCTCAGGGCTGAGATAGAGAGGATAGAAAGGCAAATCGAGAATCTGCTGGCCTATGCACAGGAGGGGGCGATCACCGCAGAGCAGCTCAGGAAGCAGAATTTTAGGCTCCTGGAGAAGAAGGGCCGTCTGGAGGAAAGGTTAGCAGACTTGGAATCGAAGAGGGAAACTGAAGAGGAATTGTACGAGATCTTGAGGGCCTTTGAGGAGGACTTCGACAGGATTCTTGAAGACCTCTCCCAGGACCCAAAGCGGTTCAACATCCTCATGCGTACTTTCTTCGATGAGCTCACTATCGTCGCCACACTTCGGGGTAGGGGATGGAGGAAGGGTTACAGGAAGGGAATGCCTTTGCCTGAGGAGAAGGGGAGGATCGTCAGCTTCAGATTGAACCCCATGTTCGAGGCCTATGTAGAGGCGGAAGGGATAGGGCTACCGGAGGCGTTGAGAGGGGCGGAATGGAGGAAATTTACAGAACAGGCAGAAGTGGGTCGCCGAAGTATCCGCAGGGGCAGGGGTTCATGGCGGCCACGAGCATGAAGTTGGCGGGGAAGGTGAGGGTCCCCTGGGCGCGGGATATGGTTACGATGTGGTCCTCCATCGGCTGGCGAAGGGCCTCTAACGTCCTATGCCCGAACTCCGGAAGCTCGTCGAGGAAGAGGACGCCGCGATGGGCCAGGCTTATCTCCCCCGGACGGGGCCAGCGCCCACCACCCACCAGCCCGGCGTGGCTGATGGTGTGGTGAGGAGCGCGGAAGGGGCGATGGGTGATGAGGGGCGTGTCTGGGGGGAGGAGCCCACTTACGCTGTAAATCTTGGTCACCTCCAGGGCCTCCTCGATGGTCATGCGAGGCAAGATGGAGGGAAGGGATCGGGCCAGGAGGGTCTTGCCAGCCCCTGGTGGGCCACACATCAAGACGCAGTGGTTGCCGCTGGCCGCTACCTCCAAAGCCCTCTTCACGTGCTCCTGCCCCTTGATGTGGGCCATATCAGTGGTGTAAACGGGCTCCTCCACCGCGCTGAAGTCGAAACCGGAGCGGTATGGCTCGATCCTTATGTGTCCCTGCAGGTGCGCCACTAGGGTCGCTAAGTTCTCCACAGGGATGATCTCCAGCCCCTGGATCAGGGACGCCTCCGGAGCATCAACCGCGGGCACGTAGACCGTCTTTATCCCCTCCTCCTTGGCCAGGCTGACCATGGGCAGGATGCCGTTGGTATGGCGCACGCTCCCGTCGAGGGAGAGCTCGCCCACGAAGAGGGCGGAGGAGGTATCGGCCGTGACCTGCTCCGAGGCCATGAGTATCCCCACGGCGATGGGCAGGTCATAAGCGGGGCCCTCCTTGCGCAGGTCGGCGGGGGCGAGGTTGACGGTGAGGCGCTTCATGGGGAAGATACAGCCGGAGTTCTTGATGGCAGCGCGGACCCGCTCCTTCGACTCCTGAACGGCGGGGTCAGGCAGCCCGACGATGGTGAAGCTGGGAAGCCCCCGCGCTATATCTACCTCCACCTCAACGATGGCCCCTTCTAGGCCGATGAGGGCGCAGCTGGTAACCTTGGCAAGCAATTCGCCTCTCCTACAGGGTGTAGCTCTGGCCGGGCTCCAGGACGACGCACTTCGCCTCCGTCTCCGCCTCGACCTTCCTGGCGAAGGCCATGGGGTCCTGCCGGATGACGTCGAAGGTGTTATAGTGCATGGGGATGACCACCTTCGGCTCCAGCAGCTTCACCGCCCGCAGGGCGTCCTCAGGCCCCATGGTGTAGTTGTCGCCGATGGGCAGGATAGCCACGTCTATCCCCTCCTCGCCGATCAGCTTCATATCGTAGAAGAGGCCCGTGTCGGCGGCGTCATAGATCGTCTTGCCCTCCATCCGGATGAGGAAACCGCAGGGGTTGCCGGCGTAGCTCCCATCGGGGAAGGAGGAGCCGTGGTGGGCGATGGTCAGCTTCACCCGGCCGAAGGGGAAGTCCCATCCTCCGCCCAGGTGGAGGTCGTGGGCCTTCAGCCCCTCGCCTTGGCAGTAGGTGGCGATCTCGTAGTTAGCGATGACCGTGGCCCCCGTCCTCCGGGCGATGGCCACCGTGTCGCCGAAGTGGTCACTGTGGCCGTGGGAGACGAGGATGTAGTCGGCCTCGACCTCCTCGGCGCTGATGGAAGCCAGAGGGTTGCCCGTCAGAAAGGGGTCAATAAGGAGCGTCACCCCTCGTCCCTTTATGCTGAAGCAGGCATGGCCATAATAGGTGAGTTCGATCGCCATCGCATCCCCCTTTCACAATTGGTAGGTTCCTTGATCAGCCATACAAATTATACCACAATTCAAGCCGATTTAGTAGAAGGGATTTTGCGATGGAGGGCGTATGCATGAAAAGTTGATGGATTAACGAAGGCGACTTCTACC
>CAYQVA010000170.1:0-4104 GCA_964420815.1 uncultured Anaerolineae bacterium | reverse complement strand
CTTGCCTTACCGTCAGGCGGCCTCCTTCTCCCTTAACCCCCGCCTCCTCCTGCTCTCCCTCCTTCCCACCTTCGGCCAGGAAATCTTCAGCGAGTATATCGCCTACATCGGATTCGTGCCGCTTATGTTGGCTCTCCTCGGCGCCCTCCAAGGGCATGATCGCCGCAAGCGATTCTTTATCCTGCTCCTCCTTCTCGGCCTCGCTCTGGCCCTCGGCGGCTATAACCCCCTCTACTTCCTCCTCTACAAATTGGTTCCAGGCTTCGACCTTTTCCGCGCGCCGGCCCGCTGGCTCTACCTTTATACATTTGCCGCAGCGGTCTTGGCCGGGTTGGGCGCCGATTCCCTCAAAAGGGGGGCAATAGAATATCCATTGTGCCGCCGGGCAACAAGGGCCCTGCTCATCGGCTTCATCTCCCTTATCCTTATCTCGCCTCTTCTGGAGTGGCCGCCGATGCGCACCTTGGCCATCTGGTCAGGCCTGGCTGCCTTGGCGGTGGGGTTCGTTTTGATGGGATCAGCTTGGATGACGCACTCGCTCGCCTTAGATGTAGGATTATACCTTCTGGGCGAGCGAGTGCGTCAAAGTCGGCGGCGTGCCTACCCCTTCGGCCTCGCCTTACTGGTCATCGTCGAGCTCTTCCTCGCCAGCCGCCAACTGGCCTACAACCAACCCACCGCGCCGGAGGCCTACTCCTCGCTCCGCCCCGCCGTAGCTCACCTGCTAACCGACAAGGGCCTATATCGGCTCCTCAGCATCTCAGACATAAGTTACGATCCGGGGGACTTGAGGGAGATACAGCAGATCTTTGAGGGGCAGATTTCTGAGGAGCAGACCTACAACTACGTTGTCACAGCCAAGCAGAAGGAGGTTTTAGCCCCCAACCTGCCGCTGCTCTATCGCCTCCAGAGCGTGGATGGCTACGACGGAGGTATCCTGCCCCTGAGGCGATACGTCGAGATGCAGCGGCTCCTCCTGCCCGAGGAGAGGGTATCGCCCGATGGCCGCCTGTGGCAGCGCTTGACGGAGATACCTGATGCGCGATTGCTCAGCCTGTTCAATGTCAAGTACGTCATCGCCGATAAGGTGCACGACGTCTGGGTTGATGGGGTTTATTATGACTTAGGACACACCATTGTGATTGGCGAGGGTGCCAGCTCCCAGCTCGTTTTAAGGGACCTGCCAGGATTCACCACCACCTCCCTGGGCATCGTCTCCTACCTGACGGGCTCGGCAAGCTTCCCCGATGGGGCCATCGTCGCCGAGGTCACAATCAGCGATGGGTGTGGCCGCGTCGAGCGCCATCCCCTGCGGGCCGGCATCGCCACGGCCGAGGGAGAATATGATCGCTTCCAGGTCCAGCACGGTCTGGCGAGGGTCGTCCACCACTGGCGCGATAACCCTCAAGGCAACGATTATCACGCCGTCCTCAGGTTAAGCAGGGCTATGGTCCCCCAGGAGATCGCCGTGAGGTACCTAGCACCTAGGGGGCAGCTGCACCTGCGGGGGATGAGCCTCATTGATGAGCGAACGGGGACGAGCGAGTCCTTGGTCGTCTCCAACCAATTCAGGCTAGTGCACAGCGGCGACGTGAAGGTCTACGAGAACCTGGGGAACTTACCTCGGGCCTTTGTCGTCCATCGGGCGCGGGTGATCGAGGACGATGAGATGGCCGTCGCGGCGATGAGGGATGGAGCCTTCCTGCCCGGGGAGGAGGCGATCCTCTCTTCAGGCAGGCCGTTAGAGGTGGCTGAGGGGGTAGGTATGTCAGAGGCGAGGATAACTTCCTATCAACAGGAGCGGGTCGTCGTCGAGGCGGAGCTCGCTGCCGAGGGTTATCTGGTCCTAACCGACGCTTACTATCCTGGCTGGCGGGTGTGGGTTGATGGTAATGAAGAGGAAATCCATCGCGCCGATTATCTCTTCAGGGCGGTCTACTTATCAAAGGGCAAGCATCTCATCGAGTTCGTCTATGATCCGGCCTCTCTTAAGATCGGCGTGGCCATCAGCCTGGTGACCGTTTTCAGCCTAGCACTGGGCCTCGGGCTGGCGAGGGTTTACAAATTGGGGTGGGGCTGAATTTATTGACGGACTATATGAAGCTGTTAACCGCTTCGTCCTTTTTGACCTCGCCAGGCTCGGAGGCGCGTTCCTCCTCGAGGATGGCCAAGAGGGCGTCTACTATCACCGGATCGAACTGGGTGCCCTTACCGGCCTTCAATTTGGCGATTGCCGTTTTATAAGATAAAGCTGGTCTATAGGGGCGGGCAGACATCATAGCATCGAAGGCGTCGGCCACGGCGATGATGCGCGCCCCTAAAGGGATCTCCTCCCCCTTTAGCCCATCGGGATAGCCTGTTCCGTCGAAGTGCTCATGGTGGTGGAGTATCAGGTCCTTGGCTGCCTGGTAAAGGGGGAGCCGGGAGATGATGTCGGCGCCGATGACAGGGTGTTCCTCTATCCTCCTCCTCTCATGCTCCTTTAGTAGACCCCGCTTTAATAGGATCTCATCGTGGACGCCGATCTTACCCAGGTCATGGATGCGCGCAGCGGAGACGATGACCTCGATCTCCTCCAGAGATAAGCCTAATCTCCTGGCGATCTTTTCCGCGTATTCCGCCACCCTTAGCGAGTGCTCGAGGGTATAGGGATCGCGTCTGTCAACCGCATCGGCGAGGGCCTCGATAGTGCGTATCGTTTGATCGCGCAGCTGTTCATAGCTTCTAAGCGAGTAATACACTGCGCCTAAGGGCAACAGGAGCAAGGTGACACCTAAGCCATATGGTGTTTGGGAGTATACTACAGCGATTAAGGTCCCCAGGGGGGCCAGGGTGAGGAGCTGAAGGAGCACGCCTTGATGGTTAGCCCACCATACCCGCCAAGGGCTCTGTTGGTTCAATAGTCCAAGTATTATGGAGACCGCTAGGGTATTAACCACAAGACAGATGGTCATCGCCAGAAGTAAGGCTAACACGTTCCTTACTGAGCCCAGGATGAATCCGCTACCATCATAAACCGATTGGTAAACTAAGCTAGCCAGCCCAAGCGGTAGAATATAGTTTGCGGAGTTAAAGAACGCTTTATACCATGGTTTGTTAAGGTAAAGATCAGCCAGATAGGCCACAATTGCCGCTGCCCAGCACGCCACACCTGGACCGAACAGCAAGAGCATGCCGAAGGCAATCGCTAAGGAGACGCTGACCTCAGCCCCATAGAAAGGGAGGTGAACACGATAGACATCAACGATGCCGAGCATCAGAGTCAGAATAATCGAAGTCGCCAATGAATGCGGCTTATCGAATGGGATGGAAGGCGTCACTAGCAGAAGCGTAGCGGCGCCACTCAGGACGATGAACCAGACGAAGAGGCGCGCAGAAAGTGGCAATGATCGCATCAGTTATATCCCTTGAAACCGCAGCTCCGGTAGACCGCAATCTCGCGCAGCGGCGCCCTGACGAAAGATCTCACCTCTGTATTCTATCACACAAACCAATTTGTGGCAAGTAACCAAAAAACACGAGGACAGGGACATGGAAGGGCTCTTTGGCCCTGATGTTCCCCGCCCTCTGTGGTTTATATGTGGCTAGTGGCCCTGCGAGACTAGCCCCACTTTTCGTGGGCACCGCTACCGAGGACGAGGGCAGCAATGGTCAGCAGGGCATAGAAGACCCTAACGTATAGGCTCCTCCACTTCACGGGTAACACCTCCTGTCTGTGTAATTTTGTGTTTCCATGGATTTGTTTAAGCCCACTTCATCGCACACCTCCCGTAAAAATCTGAGATCACGCCTTGCTTGCTCATAACCAAAAAAGCCTGTGGGTTTGACAAAGCCACAGGCGTGTGTAACGAAGTATGTCTATATACCCGCTTCGGCAGCTCGGCGGTCATGGCTCCAAAGCTGAGCTTTAGACCCGTAGCTTTGCGCCCCCTTCTTTCGAAGGGCATGCCTTTATCGGCGGGTGTTGCGCTCACTATAGGCAAGCGGATATATTTGGTTTCTATATGTTCTTTCAAACTTTATTATACCATAAATTCTACAAGTTTGCAAGCGTGTTGACAGAAGAATGTTAATGTGCTATAATATACACGGTATTGAGAATGG
>CAYQVA010000169.1:0-4124 GCA_964420815.1 uncultured Anaerolineae bacterium | reverse complement strand
AGCTGGTTGAATATCCTGGAAAGAAGGAGTATAATAAAAAGGGGGGAGAGAAGGATGAAGCTGCACGAGCATCAAGCTAAAGAGGTATTCGCTCGATACGGGATACCCATACCTCGGGGCGGCGTGGCCACTAATCCTATCGAGGCGCGGAGGATAGCCGAAGGCTTAGGTGTGCCAGTCGTGGTCAAGGCTCAGGTGCTGGTGGGAGGAAGGGGCAAGGCCGGAGGGATAAAGCTGGCTGCCAATCCCCATGAGGCGGAGGCCGCAGCCGCCGAAGTGCTGGGCATGACCATCAAAGGGCTGACCGTCGAGAAGGTCCTAGTTGATGAAGCCGTAGACATCGCCCAGGAGCTCTACCTGGGGGTGGTTATTGACCGCGCCGCGCGGAGGGCGGTAATGATGGCTTCCTCCGAGGGAGGCGTGGACATCGAGGAGGTGGCTGCAGCCACGCCGGAGAGGATCATCAAGGTGCAGGTGGACCCCTTCCTTGGCCTGCGGGGCTATCAGGCCCGGGAGCTGGCTTTAGGCATCGGTCTGGATAAGGCGCTGGTCCAGGGATTCGTGGGCATCGCTCGCGGCCTCTATGAGGCCTTTATCGGCTCCGACGCCTCGCTGGCCGAGATCAACCCATTGGCCGTCACCGACGATGGGAGGCTCGTGGCCCTCGACGCCAAGATGGTTTTGGACGATAACGCCCTCTTCCGCCATCCTGACCTGGCGGCCATGCGCGTCCCGGAAGAGGAGGCCCCCGCCGAGCGAGAAGCGCGGGAGCAGGGCCTGAGCTACGTCAAGCTGGACGGGGAGATCGGTTGCATGGTCAACGGGGCGGGGCTGGCCATGGCCACCATGGACACCATCAAGCTCTACGGCGGCTCGCCGGCCAATTTTCTGGACATCGGCGGCGGGGCCAAGGCCGAGAGGGTGGCCGCTGCGCTGCGCATCATCCTCTCCGACCCGAGGGTCAAGGTTGTGCTCATCAACATCTTCGGCGGCATCACACGCTGCGATGAGGTGGCGAGGGGGATTCTGGCCGCCCTCGAGGAGGTTCCGACCGACGTGCCAATGGTCGTCCGCCTAGTGGGCACCAATGAGGAAGAGGGCCGCCGCCTCTTGGCCGAAGCGAAGGTGATTACGGCAGCTAGCCTAGTTGAAGCCGCTCGGAAAGCAGTAGCGGCTGCAAAGGGTGGTGCTTAACATGGATTGTATCTTTTGCGCTATCATTGAGGGCAGGGCTCCTGCTGAAGTGATCTTCGAGGACGAAGAGACCATGGCTTTTATGGATATCAATCCGGCCAATCCCGGCCACACCTTAGTCGTCCCAAAGCAGCATGTGCGCGACATCTACGAGCTGGACGAGGGGGCGGCAGCGGCGGTGATGAGGACGGCGGTGCGGGTGGCCAGGGCGATCAAGGCGGCCCTCCAGCCCGACGGGCTGAACCTCTTGCAGAGCAACGGGCGGGCTGGCGGTCAGGCTGTCTTCCATCTCCATATGCACGTTATCCCTCGGTGGTATGGCGATGGCCTCCACCTGGCCCGGCCGCCGGTGCGAAGGGAGCGCCAAGCCATCAAGGAGGTGGCAGCACGGATCAAGGCGCATCTGTGAGGATGGCCTTTTTTGTGGGTGGTGAAGCCACCCATCATAACTAGGGAGTCAAGGAAGCCTCTCTCATGAGCATTTTGGTTGATCACAACACTAGATTGCTGGTCCAGGGCATCACCGGCCGGGAGGGGAGGTTCCATACCCGCCAGATGTTGGAATATGGCACTAGGGTGGTGGCCGGGGTGACGCCAGGCAAAGGTGGAATGGAGGTGGCCGGCGTGCCCGTCTTCGACACCGTTAGGGAGGCGGTGGCGGAGACTGGAGCCAATACCTCCATCGTTTTTGTCCCTGCCCGCTTTGCCCCCGACGCCATCTACGAGGCAGCTGATGGGGGCATAGGGCTCGTCGTCTGCATCACTGAAGGCATCCCCATTCTGGATATGATCAAGGTGCGGTCCTATCTAGACCAGAAGGGGGTGCGCTTGATCGGCCCTAATTGCCCTGGCCTCATCACCCCAGGCGAGGCAAAGGTGGGGATAATGCCTGCCCACATCCATCGGCCGGGGGGCGTGGGCGTCGTCTCCCGCAGCGGGACGCTTACCTACGAGGTAGTTTGGGAGCTGACCCAGCATGGCTTCGGCCAAAGCACCTGTGTGGGCATCGGCGGCGACCCCATTATCGGCACCGATTTCATCGAGGTACTGGCCCTCTTCGAGGAGGACCCCCACACCGAGAAGGTGGTGCTCATTGGCGAGATAGGCGGGACCGATGAGGAGCGGGCAGCGGAGTTCATCGCCTCCGAGATGACCAAGCCTGTGGTAGCCCTCGTGGCCGGTGAGACGGCTCCTCCTGACAAGCGGATGGGCCATGCCGGTGCCATCATCTCCGGCGGTGTGGGCACGGCGGCATCCAAGATCGCTGCCTTCGAGGCAGTTGGGGTTCAGGTAGCCCGCCATCCCGGCGAGATCGCGGGTTTGGTGGCCAGGGCAGGGAGTTGAAACGAAAACTCTCTCCACTTGCTCACGGAGTTCTGCACTTCTCTTTTTTCGGAGAGGGTTTTCCTCTGCGACGGCTCCTTGGATGCTTAAAGGCCACTAACTACAGAGGGGTGCACCCCCGTCTTGCGCCGCGCCAGGTGTGGCGATGACCCAAAAAGGAGCTGCTAAGTAAACTGTTCGCCAGCTAAATTTGAGTATTAACCTCTATTTGCGTAGGAGGGAGAAAGGTAGTATAATACGTGAGCGCCGGAGGGCAGCTTTAAACTGAGAAGGGGGGAGCAGGGAGATGGACTTTGGTTGGACTGAGGAGCAGGAGATGTGGCGGAAGGCCGTGAGGGATTTCGCCCAGAAGGAGATAAAGCCCAGGGTGAGGGAGATGGACACCCAAGGGAAGATCCCTAAGGAGATCGTGAAGGGCATGGCCGAGCTGGGCCTCCTGGCCCCCACTGTCTCCGAGGAATACGGTGGGGCAGGGGCTGACTGGACGATGGCGGCCATAGCTGCCGAGGAACTGGGCCGGGCCGATATATCCATCGCCATCCCTGTCCTCTTCCTGGTGGAGGCAGCCTGGGGGTTCATCTTCGATAGATACGGCACACCCGAGGCGAAGGAGGAGTACCTGCCAAGGGTGACCAAAGGGGAGGCCTTCGTGGGGATAGCTTCCACCGAGCCTGAGGGAGGCTCAGATATCGTAGGCGCCTCCAGGACGAAGGCCGTCAAGGAAGGGGATCATTGGACATTAAATGGCGAGAAGGTATTCATCAGCGGTGTGGCTGAGTCCTTGGAGTGGGGCGGAATCCACCTCACCCTGGCCAGGACCGACCCTGAGGCCGGCCATAGGGGCTTCTCCTTCTTCGCCGTCCCTCTCAAGGACACGCCGGGCATTACCCCTACCTTCTTCGAAGACATGGGGCGCGCCGGCATCTCCACCGGCGGCTTCGCTATGGAGGATGTCAAGTTGCCGGAACACCACCTCGTGGGGGAGTTTAACCGGGGCTTCTACTATGCAATGGAAGGCTTCTCAGCGGCCAGGATGCTCATCGGGGCCACCTGCGTCGGCGCCGCAGAGGCCGCCCTGGAGATGGGGATGGAATACATCAAGGAACGCAGGGCCTTCGGCCGACCTATCGGTTCCTTCGAAGGGATTCAGTTCCCCCTGGCCGAGCACTATACCAACATCGAGAGCGCCAAGCTCCTGACCTACAAGGCCGCCTGGACGATGGATGAGATGTACCGGGAGGGGAGGTTCACTCACCACGACGTCGCCCTGGTGGCGGCCATGGCTAAATTGCGCGCACCCATCCATGCCTTCGCCGCCATGAACGAGGTGGCCGACTGGTTTGGAGCGATGGCTTACACCAAGGAGCATCCCCTGGAGATGGGCATCAGGGGCGTTAGATCATATTCCATCGGGGCAGAGGGCGCCCAGAACATCATGCGGCTGGTCATAGCCCGAGAGCTTCTGGGGAGCGAGTTCCTGCCTTACAGGCAATGAAACGAGGAGGTTAATATGCTTACCAAGGAAGAGTTATTGGCCAAGGCGAAGAAGCCTGCCGAGGACGCGATGCGGCTCCACCCCTTCTACA
>CAYQVA010000168.1:0-4174 GCA_964420815.1 uncultured Anaerolineae bacterium | reverse complement strand
ATCCGGGGGAGGGGGCGTTCTCTAACGCCCTCGTCGCCTATGGATGCGAAATCCACAGCAGAGGTGGCTCCCACACCGCCAGACCGCAGCCAATGTGAGGGGTGGGGGCAGTGGTCATGTTCAGGGCCAAGCAAGGAGCCTGCCTCCTACTTGAACTTGGCGATGAAGTCATCAATGGGTATGGCCGTCAAGGTCTGGATCTTGACGCTGCCTCGGGAGGCCAGCTCCGCCGAGACGCGAGCCACGGTCTCGTTATCAGGGGCCTCAACGATGCTCACGAAATCGTAGGGGCCTAACACGGCATACTGGTCCTTCACCTTGACGCCCAGGGCCTCGATCTCCTTGTTCACCTCCTTGATGCGTCCCGGATTCTCCTTGATGGTCTTCGCCCCCTCGTCGGTGAGGACGCTGAGCATGATATAGGTTCCCATATCCGCCTCCTTTCTCATGATGCCCCCACCCCTTCAACACCCAAAGAACAATTTTTGTCACCTCAGCGCTCTCTGCGGGGCTCAGCGGTAGCTCAACGGCCCTCGCCCTTCGTCTCTCGCAAATCCATCCCCAAAACCACGGAGGTCTCTATCTGGCGCTCAGGGATATCCCAGTATGTGCGGAGAAGCTCGTCCTTGTTTGGCAGGAGGCGGAACCCGTGCTTCTCGTAGAATTCGATGGCCCAATGGGCGTCGGCCCAAGTCCCCACCAGGAGGCGAGGCGTGGAGGCGAGCCCCTTCAGGTGATCGAGAAGTCTGCTCCCGATGCCCTTTCTTTGCCAATCGGTCAGGACATAGGCATGGCGGATCAGGGTCACTTCCCTGATGGGCTGGAAGCCCATCATCCCCACCAGTTCCCCTCCTCTTCCCAGCCGTAGAATGTCATGCGCCGCATTTCCCGGCGCAGCTCTTCCATGGACATATAGGGCTCATGGTAGCAGTCGGGAGGGATGCCCCCCTTGTAAGTCTTCGCCGCCTCGTTGATGATGAGGTAAATACTCTCTACATCCTCTGGCCCGCACTTCCTGATCATATCTGAGGAGATTGACCTGACAAGCTCTCTTTAAAACTAGTATACCATGCCTCGCCTCGCAAGGCAAGGAGGAGCGCAATCGCATTCTTAACGTACTTTTGAAGTGCCTCGCACTTATTGACTTGAAAAACTTGACAAGGTCGCAGGATTATAGTAGTATGAAAAGCGGAGCGATTCCAAAGTGTATCGCACCTATCCCCCTAAGGAGGCGTGGAGTTATGTCCGAGCTGGCGAAGCTTTATGAGGAGATCGCCGCTTGCCAGCGGTGCATCCTCTCCCAATCGCGTAATAAGCCGGTGCCCGGCGAGGGGCCCGAGGATGCCGAGATCATGTTCATCGGCGAGGCGCCAGGCTTCCACGAGGACCAGCAGGGGCGCCCCTTCGTCGGAGCAGCGGGGCGTTTCCTGGAGGAATTATTAGCCAGCATCGGCCTTAAGCGAGAGGACGTCTATATTTGTAACGTGATCAAGTGCCGCCCACCAGGCAACCGCGACCCACGCCCTGAGGAGATAGAGGCCTGTCGCCCCTTCCTGGATAGGCAGATCGAGCTTGTGAAGCCCAAGTTGATCGTCACCCTGGGGCGCTTCTCCATGGAGCGCTACTTCCCAGGCGCCAAGATCACCCGCATCCACGGGCAGCCACGCAAGATGGGAGGCATCATCTATTACCCCGTCTTCCACCCCGCTGCCGCCCTCCACCAGCCGAAGTGGCGGCGGGCGGTGGAGGAGGACTTCTTGAAAATCCCTCAGCTCCTGGCAGAGATGGAGGAGATAGCTGAGACAGAGCGGCCAGAGGATGTAGAACAGTTGAGTCTATTTTGATAAAGGGAAACAAAGGGGAAAAGAGGAAATAAGAGGATCCCTTGTTTCCCTCCGTTTCCCTTATCCCCCCTTCTTTCCCCTTGATTTATGGAGGTCTACCATTGGCAAAGAACAAACTACGCATCATCCCCCTCGGTGGCCTGGGGGAGATCGGCAAGAACATGATGCTCATGGAGTATGGGGAGAACATCATCGTCATTGACGCCGGGCTGATGTTCCCCGAGAACTACATGCTGGGCATAGACATCGTCATCCCCGACATCAGCTATCTGCTCGAGAAGAAGGACAAGGTGCGGGGGATAATCATCACCCACGGGCACGAGGACCACATCGGCGCCTTGCCCTATGTCCTGCCCCGGGTTAACGTCCCCATCTACGCCACAAAACTCACTAGGGGCCTGATCGAGGTGAAGCTGAAGGGGCATAAGCTCCTGGGCGAGGCCAGGCTGAACACGATCCGGACGGGCGACGTGCTCAACCTTGGTCCCTTCAGGGTCGAGTTCTTCCACGTCAGTCACAGCATCCCCGATGGGGTGGGCCTGGCCATCCATACCCCGGTGGGCACCGTCGTCCACTCCGGCGACTTCAAGTTCGACCACAGCCCCATTGACGGCCAGCCGACCGACTTTGCCAAGTTGGCGGAATTGGGGAGCAAAGGCGTGCTCGTCCTCCTCTCCGATAGCACTAATGCCGAGGACCCCGGCTATACCCCCTCGGAGCAGGAGATCGGCAAGACCTTCGATCGCCTCTTCTCTCAGGCGAAGGGGCGGATTATCGTGGCCACCTTCGCCTCCAACATCTCCCGCATCCAGCAGGTCATTGATACGGCCATCAAATACGATCGGCAAGTAGCTATTGTGGGGAAAAGCATGGTTGACAACGTAAAGATGGCTATGAAGTTAGGTTACCTTCGCGTGCCTTCCAATGTCCTGCTGCAGATTGATGACATCAATCGGTTACCCCCTGAGAAGGTGGTCATCGCCTGCACCGGCACCCAGGGCGAGCCGACATCGGCCCTGGTGCGCATGGCCAACCGCGAACATAAGCACCTGCGCCTTGTCCCCGGCGACACGGTCATCATCTCTGCTACCCCTATCCCCGGCAACGAGGAGGTGATCAATCACACCATTGACCACCTCTTCAAGCAAGGGGCCAGCGTCTATTACGACCGATTGATGGACGTCCATGTCTCCGGGCACGGCAGCCAGGAGGATCAGAAGCTGATGATCAACCTGGTGCGCCCCAAGTTCTTCGTCCCCATCCACGGCGAGTATCGTCACCTGGTGCTCCACGCCCGCCTAGCCGAGCAGCTTGGCATCCCACGCGAGAACATCTTCATCGTGGAGAGCGGCCAGGTACTGGAGTTCGACCAGAAGTCGGGGCGGGTGGATGGCAAAGTCCCTGGGGGGGCCGTCTTCGTTGATGGGTTGGGCGTGGGAGATGTGGGGAACGTCGTCCTGCGGGATCGCCGCCTCCTCTCCCAGGATGGCTTCCTCATCGCTGTGGTCACCGTTGACGAGCGGACGGGCGAGCTATTGGGAGGGCCGGACATCATCTCCCGCGGCTTCGTCTACATGCGCGACTCCGAGGAGCTCATCGAGAAGGCCAAGGAACAGGTGCTCAAGGCCCTGAAGAAGGGCGGGCGGCGGGGGACCATCAACCAGACCATCAAGAATGTCTTGAGCAAGTTCCTATACGAGCAGACCAAGCGTCGTCCAATGATCCTGCCGGTGGTAATGGAGGTGTAGCCGACACGGATTACACGGATTGACTGGAAAGGAGTGGATGATTATGGAGGTGAAGATCAACGAGTCCCGATTAGAGTTAGTGGAGGGGGATATAACCGAGCAGGACACCGAGGCCATCGTCAATGCGGCTAATCCAACTCTTCTGGGCGGAGGGGGCGTGGACGGGGCCATCCACCGCGCGGCAGGGCCACAGCTCCTGGAGGAGTGCCGCACCCTGGGCGGCTGCCAGACCGGCGATGCCAAGATCACCAAGGGCTACCGCCTGAAGGCGAAGTATGTCATCCACGCCGTAGGGCCGGTCTATCACCGGGATGGCCCCCGGGCGCCAGAGCTGCTGGCCAGCGCCTACCACCGCAGCCTGGAGGTGGCCTCGGAGAACAACGTGCGCAGCGTCGCCTTCCCCTCCATCAGCACCGGGGCCTACGGCTACCCGATGGAGGAGGCAGCCCCCATCGCCCTGCGGACAGTCATAGACTACCTCAAGACCCATACCGACATCGAACTGGTGCGCTTCGTGCTCTACGGCCAGCGCGCCTACGAGGTATACGAGAGGGCACTGCGAAGTATCCTCCCCCAGTAGGC
>CAYQVA010000167.1:0-4255 GCA_964420815.1 uncultured Anaerolineae bacterium | reverse complement strand
CTCTAATGCATAAGGCGAGACAGCTAATCATCGGCTGATAGTGCGGATGGATAACCATTGCCTTGTCAGCGCAATGCCTAACATGATCTGCAGCTGGGACCATCTCAGCGTGGGAGATGCTCTTGCCATAATATCAGAGATTCAGCATCTGGTCAACCTTATCAAGCCTGACGGAGACGGGGAGGATCGGCATTGGAGGAGCTATCGCCGGAGAACATCAAAAGCGGCCTGAGGACAGCCTTCATCGGCCAGAATGTCCTCTATTATCCCACCATCGGCTCAACCAACGATGTGGCAAGGGAGGTGGCCGGGAGGGGGGCTCCGGAAGGGACGCTGGTTATCGCCGATGAGCAGACTGCGGGCAAGGGACGGTTAGGAAGGCGCTGGCTGGCTCCGCCCGGCACCTCATTGCTGATGTCGCTCCTCTTCTATCCCGACCTGGCCCCCAGCCAAGCCCAACGCCTGACCATGCTCTGCTCCCTGGCGGTCGTTGATGGCATCCGGGCGGTGACGGGTCTCCGGCCCCAGCTCAAGTGGCCTAATGACATCCTCATAAACTACAAGAAGGTGGGCGGCATCCTCACGGAGACAGGGGTGACTGGCGACCACCTGGATTATGTTGTCGTGGGCATAGGGCTGAACGTTAATCTAGAGGTCTCGCGGATCCAGGAGATCGCTGCCACGGCCACGAGCCTGTGGCAGGAATTGGGGCGGGAAGTCCCTCGACTTCGATTGCTGCAGGAGATTCTAGAGAGGGTGGAGGGGCGCTATCAGCGCCTGGAGGCGGGGGAATCTCCCTATGAGGAATGGGCCTCGAACCTAGTCACCCTGGGCCGCCGAGTGCGGGTGACCACCCCTGAGGGCCAGGAGGAGGGCTGGGCCGAGGGGGTTGACGAGGATGGGGCGCTGATCCTGCGCCGGGGGGATGGCAGCATGGTGCTTATCGCCGCGGGCGATGTAACCCTTAGGGCGGAGACGCCCTGTAGATAGTTTTAGGACGTTTTTGGGTCTTTTTGGAGATCAGGGGGAAACGCATGGGTAAGGTTGCCGTCGTCACCGACAGTATGGCTTGCATACCGGCGGAATTGGTAAAGGCGTATGACATCCATATCATCCCTGTCTACGTGGTCTTCGGCCAGAAGGTCTTCCGCGACGGCGTGGACCTCACCCCAACCCAGTTCTACCGTATGCTCCGTACAACGGAGGTCATGCCCAGCACGGCGACCTTCTCAGTAGGTGAGTGCCTTAAGCTTTACACCGAATTAAGCCGGGATGCCGAAGCCATCGTGGCCGTCTTCATCTCTAGGGAATTCAGCGCCACCGTGGAGACAGCACTGGAGGCTAAAAAGTTGTTTACCGAAGGTGGGGAGCGAATCCCCATCCGGGTCATTGATTCCCGCACAGCGGCTATGGCACAGGGATTCGTTGCCCTTGCGGCGGCCAGGGCGGCCGCTGAAGGGCGAAGCCTGGCCGAGGTCGTCAAAAGGGCTGAGGATGTGATCCGCAGGGTGAACCTGATGGCTGTGGTGGATACCTTCGAGTATCTGCAAAGGAGCGGGCGCGTCCCAGCCATCGCGGCCATAATGGGCTCCATGCTTCAGATTAAGCCCATCATAAGCGTCGAAGACGGGCGGGCCGAGGTTCTGGACAGGCCCAGGACTAGGGCCAAGGCGGTGAGGCGCATACTGGAGATCATGGAGAGGAGGGTGGGGTCGAATCCCGCGCACGTTGCTGTGCTTCACGGCGACGCCCTGGAGGAGGCAGAGAGGCTCAGGGACGAGGTAGCTTCTCGCTTCGACTGTGTGGAGCTATTTATCACCGAGCTTAGTCCGGTGCTCGGCGCCCACGCTGGCCCTGGGGTGCTGGGCCTGGCTTACTATAGCGAGGTAAGCAGCGGATAGATAGCGGATAAACGGTGAGGGAAGTGCGGTGTCTCTTTTGGTCATCATCTTGGGCTACTTCTTAGGATCGGTCCCCTTCGCTTACATCGCCGGCAGGTGGGCAAAGGGGGTTGACATCCGCACCGTGGGCACTAAGAACATGGGCGCTCATAACGTCATGCTAGAGGTAGGGCGCTCGATCGGCATCCTGGTCTTGCTGTTAGACATGGGCAAAGGGGCATTGCCTGTGCTGGCCACCCGCTGGCTGGGTCTATCGGACTTGGCAGCCCTCTTAGCCGGCATAGCCGCGGTGCTGGGCCATAACTTCACCCTATTCCTGAGATTCCGCGGCGGGCGTGGCTTGGCCACCAGCTTAGGCGTTCTCCTGGCTCTGATGTTGAAGGAGGCAATTGTGGCCCTATCCATCCTGGGGGTGCTTTATGTCCTCATCACCCGCAGCATCTCCTTCAGTGTCATCGTGAGCCTGGCCTTCCTCTCCCTCTTGGCCTGGTGGAGGGGTCGGCCGCTGGCCCTGGCCCTCTCGCCGTTTGCGCTGCTTTTTACCATGGGCATCAAGGCGCTTCCCGAGGGGCTTCGCCTGTGGGTGAGCGCCGAAGATAAACGCGACCTTATCATTAACAGGTTCATCTTCAATCGAGAGGCAAGGATCTGAGGGGAGCCATCATGAGCAAGATCGCCATTGTGACCGACTCCAGTGCCAGCCTCCCCAGAGAGTTGGTGGAGCGGTATGGGATACACATCGTCCCTATCCTGTTAATACACAAGGGCAGGACATACCGTGACGGGGTGGACATCACCCCCCAGGAGCTCTATCGTCGGCTCCGGGAGGACAGGCATCTGCCCACCACCTCGGCGCCTTCTGTGGGCGATTTCCTGCGTGTTTACGCCCGGCTCAGCCAGGAGGCGGAAGGCATCGTTTCCATCCACCTCTCGCCGAAGTTAAGCGCCGTATACACCGCCGCCCTGACAGCCAGCCGGATGGTCGAGGGCGTGCCCATCCGGGTCGTAGACTGTCGCACGGCGGCCATGGGACAGGGGTTCGTAGTCCTGGAGGCGGCCAGGGCTGCAGATGAGGGATGCAATCTGGCTGAGGTTCTCCATCGGATAGAGCACATTAGCTCCAGGATCAACATCCTAGCCACTCTGGATACTTTAGAGTATCTGCATAGGAGCGGGCGAGTACCGGCGGCGGCAGCCCTCCTGGGCTCCTTGCTGAAGATCAAGCCGATTTTCTACCTTGAGGATGGACATGCCGATGTCCTCGAGAAGCCCAGAACCAGAGCAAAGGCGGTGCAACGTATGCTGGAGATCATGGAGACAAGGGTAGGTTCGAATCCTGTCCATGTGGCCGTGATGCACGCTGATGCTCTGGAAGAGGCCAAACGGCTCAGAGGTGAAGTGGCCTCTCGCTTCAATTGCGTGGAGCTATTCATCACCGAATTCACCCCAGTGATGGGGGCGCACACTGGTCCGGGCCTCCTGGGGTTAGCTTTCTGGGCAGAGGGCTGAGCGCTCTGAAGTAAAGGGAGCGGATAATCGTGGCTAAGATAGCTATCGTGACCGACTCCACCGCCAACCTCCCTTCGGAGTTGGTGGAGAGGTATGGCATTCATGTCGTTCCCAACCTGCTTATCTTTGGTGAGCAGACCTTCCGCGATGGGGTGGACATCACCCCCCAGGAGTTCTACCGCCGGCTGCGGGAGGATAAACACTTGCCTACCACCTCGGCAGCCTCCGTGGGCGATTTCCTCCGGGTATATGCTAAACTGAGTCGGGAGGCCGAGGCTATCATCTCCATACATGTTCCTAAAGAGCTAAGCGCCATCTTCAGCGCAGCCCAGATGGCCAGTGAACTGATCGAGGGGATACCTATCCACGTTATAGATGCCCGCACGGCAGCCATAGGCCAGGGGCTCGTTGTCTTGGAGGCAGCGCGGGCGGCCGCCGGGGGGCAAAGCCTAGCCGAGATTCTCCATCGGATAGAGGACATCATCCCTAAGGTGGACCTGCTAGTTACTTTGGATACGCTCGAATACCTTCACCGGGGCGGGCGCGTGCCTGCCGTGGCGGCTCTCGTGAGTTCGGTGCTCCAGATCAAACCTATCATCTACGTCAAAGACGGGGCGACCGGCGTCCTGGAGAAGCCCAGGACGAGGGCCAGGGCGGTGCGACGGATGCTGGAGATCATGGAGGAGAGAGTGGGTTCAAGTCCTGTCCACACGGCCGTAATGCACGCCGAGGCCTTGAAGGAGGCGGAGAAGTTGCGGAGCGAGGTGGCTTCGCGCTTCAATTGCGTGGAGCTATTCATCACCGAATTCACTCCCGTGATGGGGGCCCACACCGGCCCCGGCGTG
>CAYQVA010000166.1:0-4273 GCA_964420815.1 uncultured Anaerolineae bacterium | reverse complement strand
GATTCAGAGCAATCTCGCTGCAATAGTGCGAGACCATTTGTCAGAGGACGCCACTCTGTAGCGAGAAAGGGATTGCTGGGCAAACTGTCGGGTAGCTGATTGATGCACAAAGGCGGCTGATCGGGAGGCTTGCATGTATCGGATACCACGCGGCACCCAGGATATCCTACCGGAGGACCAACCCTACTGGCGCTTCCTCCAAGGGCTGATCCATCGCCTCTGCCAGCTCTACGGCTATCAACAGATCAACACCCCCATCTTCGAGGAGACGTCCCTCTTCGTGCGGGGGATAGGAGAGGGGACAGATATCGTAGAGAAGGAGATGTACACCTTCAAGGACAAAGGTGGCGAGTCCTTAACCCTACGCCCTGAAGGCACGGCTCCGGTGATGCGCGCCTACCTGGAGCATGGGATGTGGGTTCTGCCCAAGCCGGTCAAGCTCTATTACATCGTCCCCATCTTCCGCTACGAGCGGCCCCAGGCGGGGCGCTACCGTCAGCACTACCAATTCGGCGTGGAGGTCATCGGCGAGCAGGACCCAGCCGTTGACCTGGAGGTCATCTCCATCGCCTGGCACCTCTACCGGGAGATCGGGCTCAAGGGCGTGAGCATCCAACTCAACAGCATCGGCTGCCCCAAGTGCCGCCCCGGTTACGTGAAGGCCCTGGTCGAGTATTACCGCGGGCATGAAGGGGAGATCTGTGCCGATTGCAAGGTGAGGTTAAAGCGCAACCCCCTGCGCCTATTGGACTGCAAGAATGAGGGCTGCCAAGGGATCATCGAGGGGGCGCCGCGCAGCATAGATCACCTCTGCACCGATTGTCGGCAGCACTTCGAAACCCTGAGGAGCTATCTCGACTTCATGGGCCTGCCCTATGACCTCAACCACCGCTTAGTGCGTGGGCTGGACTACTACACCAAGACCGTCTTCGAGTTCTGGGCCGAGGGGATTGGGGCGCAGAACGCCCTCGGCGGCGGGGGGCGCTACGACGGCCTCATCGAGGAGCTGGGCGGCGAGCCGACGCCGGGCATCGGCTTCGGATTGGGGATGGAGAGGATCATCCTGACCATGAAGGATCAGGGGATTCAGGTGCCCGAATTGCCCTCTCCCAAGGTCTTCATCGCCCACCGAGGCGAGGCAGCTAAGCGGATCGGGCTTAAGCTCCTGGCGAGCCTGCGGGCAGCAGGGGTGGGAGCGGTTTTCGCCTTCGGCGACCGCAGCCTGAAGGCCCAGATGAGGCAGGCCGATAGGGCAGGGGTTGATTTCACCTTGATTTTGGGCGAGCGGGAGATCGAAAGCGGTCAGGTTACCGTGCGCGCCATGGCCAAGGGCGAGCAGTTCGAGGTCGGCATGGACGATGTGGTGGACTGGTTGAGTCAAAGGGTCCTCAAACCAATAGGGGAGCGGCTGTGAAGAGGATCGGGCTGTTATACCACCCCAAAATACCCGAATCGAAGCGAGTGGCCGAGGAGCTGACCCATCGGATCGAGGCCCTGGGCTCCTCCCCCTGGGTTTGCTCGTCTTGGGAGGAAGAGAAAATCAAGTGTCGTCTCACCGATCTCGACCTACTGATCACCCTGGGTGGCGACGGCACAATCCTGAGGGCGGCGAGGATGGCTGCCCCCTATGCCACACCCATCCTGGGGGTCAATTTCGGCCGATTGGGCTTCCTGGCAGAAGTGGAGCCGGAGGAGGTGGCGGAGAAGCTCCCTTCCGTGCTGGAAGGGAGGTACTGGCTCGAGGAGCGGATGATGCTCCACGCCGAAGCCCTCCGCGGCGAGGAAAATCTTGGCGAATATGAGGCCCTCAACGACGTCGTGGTTGGCCGGGGCCCATTGGCCAGGGTGATACGCCTGGCGACCTACATTGACGGCGATTACCTGACAACCTACGTGGCCGATGGGGTGATCGTGGCCACCCCCACCGGCTCGACGGCCTACTCCCTGGCGGCCGGGGGGCCGATCCTCCCCCCTCAACTCCGAAGCATCATCGTCACACCTCTTTTGCCCTACCTTGCCACAGCGCGGTCCCTGGTCCTATCCCCGGAGGCCACTGTGAAGGTGGAGGTATCCACCAACCACTCCGCCGCCCTGACGGTTGACGGCCAGATCAACGTGGAGCTGGAGGATGGGGATGCCGTAACGGTCACCGCCAGCCGCCACACCTGCCGCTTGATCAGGATGCGACCTAAGACATACTTCTATCGGACCTTATTGGAGAGGCTAAAATAACCATGTTAGCCGAGCTTAACGTCACCAACTTTGCCATAATCGAGAAGCTGCACATCCCCTTCACGCCGGGATTCAACGTCCTGACCGGGGAGACAGGGGCAGGCAAATCCATCATCATTGACGCCGTCAGCACCCTGGTGGGGGAGAGGGCCGAGAGCACCGTCATCCGCAGCGGCACGGATCAGGCGCGAATCGAGGGGATATTCCTGCTCAAGGGAGATCTGCAAAGGATCATCGCCCCTTTATTACAAGAATATGGTCTCGAAGGGGAGGATGAGGAGGTCCTCATCCTCAGCCGGGAGATCAACCGGGATGGGAGAAACGTCTGCCGGGTGAATGGCCGGGCGGTCACCCTGCGCATCCTGAGACGTATCGGCCAGGAGCTGATAGATATCCACGGCCAGACGGAGCACCTCTCCCTCAAGCGGGTGAGGCAGCACGTTGATTTCCTCGACCGCTTCGCCGGCCTTGGGGAGCTGCGCGATAAGGTGACCGCCAAGGTAAGGGAATTGCGACAGGTGCGCCGTAGCCTGGAGGGTCTCCTGCGAGACGAGAGGGAGCTGGCAAGGCGTGAGGACCTCCTGCGATACCAGGTGCAGGAGATCGCCGCCGCCAAGCTCCAGCCCGGCGAGGAGGAGGAGCTGAACCGCGAGCGCACCCTCTTGGCCAACGCCGAGCGCCTGACCGCCCTGGCCGATGCCGCCTACAGAGCGCTCTACGAGAGCGATGAGGAGAGGGGATCGGTCCTGGACCTGTTGGCCGAAGCGACCCAGGCCCTGAGGGAGCTCGAGGAGCTGGATCCAACCCTGCAGGAGCAGCGGAAGGCGGCTGAGGAGGCCTCCTATCGCCTGGAAGACCTGGCCAGGAGCGTGCGCTCCTATCGCGACAGCATCGAGTATAACCCTGAGCGGTTGCGCCAGGTTGAGGAGCGGCTGGACCTGATCTATAACCTCAAGCGCAAGTATGGCGACTCCATCGAGGAGGTACTGGCCTACGCCGAGCGGGCGGCGAAGGAGCTGGACGACATCGTCCACAGCGAGGAGCGCATCGCCGAGCTACGAGAGCAAGAGGAAAGGCTGCTCGCTGAGGTCGGACGATTGGCTGGGGAGCTTTCCATGGCGCGCCGTGAAGCGGCCGAGAGGCTGGCCGCCGCCATTGAGCGGGAGCTGGCGGACCTCAATATGGGTAAAGCGCGCTTCACCGTGTCCATAGAGCAGGTAGAGGCAGAGGATGGCGTGGAGATTGGCGGGAAGCGCTACGCCTTCGACGCCACCGGCATTGACAGGGTGGAGTTCCTGATCTCGCCCAACATAGGCGAGCCACCGAAGCCCCTGGCCAAGATCGCCTCCGGTGGCGAGACATCGCGCCTAATGCTGGCCATGAAGTCGGTCCTCTCGGCGGCCGACTACATCCCCACCCTCATCTTCGACGAGATAGACGCGGGGATCGGCGGCCGGGCGGGGATGATCGTGGGGCAGAAGCTCTGGCGCCTGACGCCGGAACACCAGGTCTTCTGCGTCACCCACCTTCCCCAGATCGCCTGCTTCGGCGATGCCCACTTCCGGGTCTGGAAGGAGGTCGTGGGGGGACGGACGGTGACCAGGGTGGAGAGGCTGGGCGATGAGGAGCGCCTCGAGGAGCTGACCCTGATGCTGGGGCCCATAAGCGAGGCAACGCGCAAGAGCGCCCTGGAGATGCTCGAGCGGACACAGAGGGTTAAAGATGCCTCCGAAGCTTCGAGGAGTCGGCATCCTCTAATGCCGACATGCGTGCGTTAGAGAACGCACGCTCCTCAATCCGCAGGAGGAGTCGGCATTCTCTAATGCCGACGTGTGTGCGCTAGAGAGCGCACACTCCTCGGATTGGTGAATCCTTCATGATTTCGAGGAGTCGGCATTCTCTAATGCCGACGTGTGTGCGCTAGAGAGCGCACACTCCTCGGATTGGTGAATCCTTCATGATTTCGAGGAGTCGGCATTCTCTAATGCATCAAAACCCAGGGCGTGGATGAGGTCCCGATAGGCCAATTCCTGTTCCTGGC
>CAYQVA010000165.1:0-4295 GCA_964420815.1 uncultured Anaerolineae bacterium | reverse complement strand
GCCTGCACCCGAAAGAAACCTTGGGTGAGGTCAAGGATCGCCTGCAACGCGAGCTGATAACCGACGGCTTGCCTGCGCCCATCCCGCTGCGAGGCAAGAGCGCCGTGGCTCAACTGTTAACTGCGTAACTCCTGTATCTGAGGTAAAGATGGAGCAAAGACGGCCCATTTTAGAGGAAAGACTGAAACGACGCAACGAGATAATCAGATTCATAATCGGAGCCTTGATATTAGCTTGTATGGTTAATCTCTTAGCCGATGCCTGCTATGAAAGGCTTCGGCATGGGCAGCCATCGAATATCTTTTTGGGGATAATCTTTGCCATCATAGTTGTGCTGATATGGTTAGCTATTTCCCTAGTATATGCCAGGGACAAATCGAGGAGATTGGGGATAGAACTGGTCTTACCCTTTTGGGTTACTTGTCACGAAGCAGAAATAGAGGGCATACCGGGTTATCGAGTGCTTACCGCCTGTGCCCAACAGGTATGGGCGCAGGTTCTCGGTGACAAGAAGGGAGATTTAAAGGAGTTTTGCACAGCTTGGCATTCCTCAAGGAGTGATAAGCCGTTCCCACCAATCGTTTGGAGGCGTATCTACGATTTGCTTCAATATATTGTAGTTCAATACTTGGCCCGATATGGGGAAGAAACGCTGGAGCCGACGGCATGGTTCAGGGAAAGGAGCTATTTAAAAGATCGTATCGAAGGGGAGGAGAAGCGGTTCACAAATCTGCCTGAAGGGCTAAAAAGGAATTATTTCCTGCGTGAACAAAAGCCCTATATGAGATCAAAATTCTTACTTCCTAAAGGGTTAGAGATCAAGCAAACCAACTTAGTGATGCATCCGTTGGTGGGGGAATTATTTGACATCTCTCTGGAATCACAATATGGCAAGGTTATTATCCGCATATTGCCTTACTGGTCATATGTAAGCGAGCATGATAGGGCGGGGAAAGTTTTCTATAAGTATATCCCTAAGGATAGGCATAGCCATCTCAAATTAATCAAAACACGGATAAGATTGACCGCTGAGTTTGAATGGCTTCGCTTTTGGCGCATCTTTGGCAGAGGTGACGAGAACTTCTACCTTTGGGCTATGGAACTCTTCTCATTCCTAGAAGAAGAATTGGACTGGAGACACTTTGCGCGGGATGATCTGAGCAGGATAGTTGCAGCATTGAGCGCTCAAGTAAAGGGGATGCTGGAAGGGAAATAAAGCGCTATGAAAACGCTTACCAAACTCCGAGTACCGCTTTACCCTAAGGCTAAGAAGACCTTAAGCCTGCCGCCATAAAAGGAAACCCTGCGCGGGATTCGGGGTCGTCTCCAAGCGCAAAGTCTGCTTCTAATTGGACTTTGGACAAATCATGTCTGACCCGATTTTGGCCAAACCTTGTGTCCATCGGCCGCTACATGTAGTAGTCAATTGCCGATATGCCACTATATATGGCGGTCAAGATGCATGCAGGGTCGTCTCAGCCACCCAAAAGCCATTTTGTCCAAAGTCCAATTCTAAAGGAAGGCTAAAAATTGCGATGGCTGCCCTTCTAAGGGCCGATTGTCCCCAGGCCTACGTTGTCTCTGAAAGCCCAGACCCGACGAGTAAATCGAAGCAGTGTCCACATCGCCCTATCCCAATTGGTGCTGTCTGCGGTGTATCCAGGCTATGGAAAAACAGGCGGCGGAGGCCCCAATTTGCAGGGACCCCGGAAAGGGAGAGAGATGTTCCGGTTTAAACGAAAGGAGCCCTCCCTCATAAGCCAGGTGTGCGAGGTGAAGAACTTAGTAGACGCCTGGCGGAAGGTCAGGTCCAACGTGCGGGTGGCCGACCGCAAACACTCCCAGGGAGTGGACATGGTCTCCATCCAGGACTTTGAGGCCAACTGGGAGGAGAATATGGCTGAGTTGGCGATGGCCCTCCAGGAGGGGACCTACCTGCCTATGCCCGTTAAACGGTTGAGGGTCCGCAAGAAGGGCGGCGGAAAAAGAACCATCAGCATCTTCTCCGTGCAGGACAGAATCGCCCAGAGGGCGGTCCTGAACGTGCTGGAGCCTATCTTCGAGGAGGTCTTCCTCGATTGCAGCTACGGCTTCCGCCCAGGGCGCTCGGTTCAGGATGCGGTGGAGCGCATCATCGGGTATCGCGCCGAGGGCTACTCATGGGTTGTGGACGCCGACATCGCCTCCTTCTTCGACTCCATTGACCACGACATCCTCATGACCCTGCTCAAACGCCGCATTGACGACCGGGAGGTGCTGCGCCTGATCAGGCTCTGGCTTAAGGTGGGGGTGCTCGGGACAGCGGCGGCCGAAGAAGAGGAGGCCAGGCGGGCTATCTCGATCCCCTTCGAGACGCTCTTCGGGCTGACCAAGGGTTATATGGAGCGGGCGGTGGATTGGGGCATCGAGCAGCTCCTGGAGAGGCCCACCTATCCCTTCGTCGGAGAGGAGCTTGAATATGAGCCACTCGGGGAGGAGGCAGCTCGCGAGGAAGCCCTGCGCCGCCTATCGAAGGACCTCCTGCTCCTCCTGTTGAGCTTCTCCAAACCGATCCTCAAGCGGGTGAGGAAGCTGCCCTCCCTGGGGGCGAGAGTTAGGCGGGTGGCTACGCCGCGCAACGTGGCCCTGGGGGTGGCGATGGCGCTCCTGGGGGCGCTGATACCCCTGGCGCGTAAGGCGCTGATAAAGGAGATGGGGCCGGTGGGGACGCCGCAGGGGAGTCCAATTTCACCGCTTTTGGCCAACGTCTATCTCCACGAGTTCGATGTGGCGATGACCAGGAGGGGCCACAAGCTTGTGCGCTACGCCGATGACTTCGTGATCCTCTGCCGCGACGAGGCCGAGGCAGGTCTGGCGCTGGCGGACGCGGAGAAGGCCCTTGCTGACCTGCGCCTTAAACTGAATCCAACCAAGACCCGCATCGTCCCCTTCGACGAGGGCTTCAGCTTCCTGGGGGCTGCTTTCACTGGAGAGGGGGTGGTGGAAGAGCGGATGGAGGGCACTTTGATGGAGCGAATGTGGGCCCTTGCGCGAAGCGGTTCTATCCAGCGTCTAAGCGACAAAGCGTCTAAGCGTCTAAGGGAGACGATTAGACGCCTGGACGCTAAGGCGCTTGGGCGCTTAAGAAGGGGGTGAGCAGGATGGAGGAGCGTCCTGAGCTCTCGCTGAAGGCGGTGGCCGAGGCGGTGGAGAGGGAGTTCGCCCCGCCGGCGGAGGAGGGGAGGAGGCCTCGCTTCGACTACAACGGCCTGGCCTCCCATCCGGAGTCTGTGGACCGCAGCTGGTTCAACCTCTTCGGCCGTTTGACGGTGCTTCCCGGAACGTGCGCCATCCTCACGGGCCGGGGCGGCTTCCAAAAGGTCTATGGGCCGGGGACTTATTCCCTCTTCAATGTCCCGCTGGGGCAGACGATGGTGCGGTTCGTGGATATGAGCGTGATGACCAGGGAGATCCCTCCGGTAACGGCCCTCAGCGAAGACAAGTGGAACGTGACCCTGAGGGTGGTGGTCAACTTCAGGGTGAGGGAGCCGGTGGAGGTGGCTGCGATGGCCGATCCCCTTGGCACCCTGGAGGCGGTGGCCACCTTCTGCATCCTGGCCCAGATAGAGGCGATGAGCCACGACGCCCTCACTGGCAAGCCCGAGGAGGCGGGAGGGATAGATGAGGTGGCTCAGGGCATCCTGGAGCGGATGAGGGCAAGCCCCGGCATAAAGGGATTGGACATCATCAATGTGATCATCGCTGACCGGAAGGGCGACGAGAGGCGGATCAAGATCGTGCAGGACGCCACTGTAGACGAGACGCGCATCGCCGAGGAGAGCCGCCTGGAGCAGCAGCGACACGAGGCGAGGCTGGCGAGCCTGGCCGAGGAGAAGAAGATAGCCAAAAAGGAGCAGGAGATAGCCATCATCGAGGCCGAGACGGCACGCCGCAGGATGGAAGAGGAGGAGAGGTTGAAGGTGGCTCAGGCCGAGCTGGAGGCTAAGGCGGCGGAGATCAGACGGGCACAGGCCGAGTGGGAGGCGGAATTGAGGCGCCGCCAGGAGGAGTGGCGCATCGCCCAGGAGCTGGAGAAGCTGCAGCTTCAGAGCCGGCACGAGGAGGCCATGGAGGTGGTAAAGGGGATGGCCCAAATCATCACTGAGGCGGCCAAGAAGGGGGAGCTGGGGAGCCTGGCCATTTCCCCCAGGAGGAGGCCGGAGGCGACGATTATCGAGGGGGGTGAGTCGGTGGTGGAGCATGGCATCCAGGCCTTGATGGCCATTAAGGAGAGGATCGCCCCGCCCACCCATTAC
>CAYQVA010000164.1:0-4326 GCA_964420815.1 uncultured Anaerolineae bacterium | reverse complement strand
CAGCTATTCGTTGTTGAACCTCATTACCTTCTTCACCACCACTGGGGGGAGGGAGGTTCGCGCCTGGGCGGTCCAGCGGGGGACGCGCGCACCAGAGGCGGCGGGCAAGGTCCACAGCGATATGCAGCGCGGCTTCATTCGGGCCGAGGTTCTCTCCTATACCGACCTAATGGCGGCGGGCTCCTTCCCAGCCGCCAGGCAGCAAGGGTTACTGCGTTTGGAGGGTAAGGATTATTTGGTTCAGGACGGCGATATAATCCATTTTCGCTTCAGCGTTTAGGCTTGCCTTGTCTGGTATTTGATGGTATAATCTCTCACACAAGTGATGAGCAGGAAAGGAGGTGTTCGGCGGCGGGGATGCGAAACTATGAGCTGGTTTTCATCGTTCAGCCTGATGTTGATGAGGAGGGCTTGGCAGCCGTTGTGGATAGGGTCGGTCAACTGATCAGCGGCAACGGCGGCCAGGTGACCCAGGTGGATTCCTGGGGGAAGCGCCGGCTGGCGTATCCGATCCGGAAGTATAAGGAGGGATACTATGTGGTGATGCAGGTTCAACTGGAACCGGAAGCCACCAAGGAACTGGAGAGGAACCTAGGACTCACGGAGGGGATCATTCGCCATCTGCTCGTGCGAGTCGGTGAGTGATATGAGGCAACGCTTTTTGGTGAGCTCATCAAGACTTCAAAGGGGGACCGATGATGACAAGGGGTTTGAACAAGGTGATGCTCATCGGCAGACTGGGCGGAGACCCTGAGATGCGCTATACGCCAAGTGGCATTCCAGTGACTTCCTTCAGCCTCGCCGTGACCCGCAACTGGGTCACCCCCGATGGCGAACGCAAGGATGCGACGGAGTGGTTCAACATCGTCGCCTGGCGCAACTTGGCGGAGATCTGCAAGCAATACCTGAGCAAGGGCAGCAGGGTCTACATCGAAGGGCGTCTCCAGACACGCAGTTGGGAGGATCGGGAGGGACAGAGACACTATCGCACTGAGGTCGTTGCCAGCGATATGGTGATGTTAGACGTTCGACCGGAGGGGAAGGGCGAGGAGAGCCTACCCTAGGATTATAAGGAGGTGACTTTGGTAGAGAGGAGAGGCTTGAGTGCCGGCGGCGGGGGGAGATATGTGCCTAGGCGCAAGATATGCCCCTTCTGTGCGGATGGGGTTGATGAGATTGATTATAAGCGGGCGGATCAGTTGCGTGGCTTCCTCTCGCATCAGGGCCAGATCAAAGCCCGTCGTAAGACCGGCGTTTGCGCCAAGCACCAACGCCGCTTGGCCGTGGCCATCAAAAGGGCGCGCCACATCGCCCTTTTACCATACACCGTCGAGCACATTAGAGGCAGCTCATAGCGGCATCGAGGCTGATTGATCAAAGGGCATAGGAAGGCTATCCTATGCCCTTCTGACAAAGTGAGGGGTTATATGGGGCCGCCGGAGGCGGCCCCATATAACCCTATAAACAGGAGTTACGCAGTTGCAAAGGGGAAGCGATTTTGACTAACCCCGTGCCTTGTAGTTTGGCGGTAAATCGCACCCTGACGAATGGTCTCACGCTATCCTCTATAGGACACTAGCGTCAATACGGTGAGACCATTCGTCACCATAAAGGGTGCTCTACGTGATTGGAGCAGGAACTGCGTAAATCCTGTTATAAAGGGTCTCTTATGGCGAGGAAGAAGAAAAGGCTATCACGGAAGGAGAGGGAAAGGCGGCTGGAGCGGATAATCCTCATCGGCATGGCCATCGTCCTGGCTTCGATTACGGCCCTGCTTGGGTTCGGCTACTATCAGGAGTATGTCGCTAAGCCCGCTTCCCCTGTGGCTGTGGTCAACGGGGTGTCCATCCGCACTGATGCCTACCAGAGGATGGTGCGGTATAATCGCTATCTCCTCCAGGCCTATATAAGCGGCCTCCAGGCTCAACAGAGGGGGTTGGATCCCACGGATGAGAGCCAGCAGTTTATGGTGCAATACCTACAACAGGAGCTACAGAGGGCGCAGAGCCAACTGGCGACCCTCCCCTTCCAGACGCTGGAGGACATGATTGACGATGAGCTGATCAGGCAAGAGGCGGCGAGGGTGGGGATAAGCGTCTCGGCGGAGGAGATAGAGCTGGAGATCGAGAAGCAGTTCGGCTACGAGCGTAACCCCCCTACGCCGACACCCATAGCTGAGACGACGCCCATCACCGTCACGCCGGCGCCGACCATCTCCCCCGTGACCAGGGAGGAGTTCGAGGAGGCTTACCAGAAATATCTGGCCATGCTCCAGAAGGAGGCGGGCCTCTCTGAGCAGGACTTCAGGGAGATAGTGGCCATGAACCTGCTCCGTCAGAAGATGCAGGAATTCCTGGCCCAGAGGGTCGAGACCAGAGCCGAGCAGGTCCGTGCCCGACATATCCTGCTCGAAACAGAGGGGGAGGCGAAGGAGGTCCTGGAGAGATTGAAGGGTGGGGAGGACTTCGCTGCCCTGGCGAAGGAGCTCTCCCAGGACCCTGCCACGAAGGAGAAGGGGGGAGATTTAGGGTGGTTCCCCCGTGGCTTGATGGTGCCGGAATTCGACGAGGTGGCCTTTGCCCTCCAGCCCGGTGAGGTGAGCGATGTGGTCCAGACCCCCTATGGCTTCCACATCATCAAAGTCGAGGAGCGGGATGAGGACCGGGAGCTGGAGGAGGAGATCCTGCAACTGAGGCGGGCCAACGCCTTGTCCGATTGGCTCCAGGAGCAGAGGCAGTCTGCCATCGTGGAGAGGTTCTGGTCACCGGATAAAGTGCCCCCTGAGTGATAAGGAGGGTAAGATGCAGCGTTCTGAGGCATTGCGACTGATTAAGGAGAACGTCAAGAACCGCAACCTGATCAAGCACATGCTGGCCGTGGAGGCCATCATGCGTGCCCTGGCTCGCCGCTTCGGGGAGGATGAGGAGCTATGGGGTTTGGCCGGCCTCCTGCACGACATAGATTACGATAAGACCAGGGACGATCCGGAGCGGCATAGCCTGATCGGCGCCGAGATGTTGGAGGAATTGGGCGTTGACCCCCGCATCGTGTATGCCGTCAAGGTCCATAATGAGGTCCACGGCTTGCCCCGGAAGAGCCTTCTGGATAAGGCCCTTTATGCCGTTGACCCGCTGACCGGGCTTATCGTCGCCGCAGCCCTGATCCGCCCGGAGAAGAGGTTGGACATCGTTGATACCGATTTCGTGCTGCACCGCTTCAAGGAGAGGAGCTTTGCCCGCGGTGCCAGCCGCGATCAGATACGGACCTGTGAGGAATTGGGGCTTTCCCTTGAGGAGTTCATAACCATCGGGCTGGAGGCGATGAAGGGCATTGCGGGAGAGCTTGGATTGTGATGGAAGGGTGGCCATGGAGATAGAGATCCCTCGCCATGTCGGCTTCGTGATGGACGGCAATGGACGTTGGGCCAGGGAGAGGGGGTTGCCTCGCCTGGCGGGACACCGCGCTGGAGGTGAGAATACCAAAAGGGTGGTCGAGGCCTGTGGCAAGCTCGGCATCAAGTTCATAACCCTCTTCGGCTTCTCCACCGAGAACTGGCAGCGACCGAGGGAGGAGGTGGAGGGCCTGATGAGGATGTTCGAGGAGGCCATTGACCAGTATGTGCCGGAGTTGCATGCAAATGGGGTCCGGCTACGCCACCTGGGCCGTTTCGATCGCCTGCCGAGGAGCCTGGTGGAGAAGATCAAGGTGGCCGTGGAGCTGACGAAGGATAACGACCGGCTGTTCCTGAACCTGGCCTTTAACTATGGGGGGAAGGTGGAGATCCTGGATGCGGCAAGGCGCATCATAGCTGAGGGGATAGACCCCCGGGTCCTGGATGAGGAGCTATTCAGCCGATACCTCTATACGGCTGGCCTGCCAGACCTCGATTTGGTAATCCGCACGGGGGGCGAGATGCGCCTCTCCAACTTCCTGCTCTGGCAGTCGGCTTATGCCCAATACTATTCCACTCCTGTCTACTGGCCAGACTTTGATGAGGGGGAACTGAAGAAGGCCTTAATCGCATATACGCGGCAGAAGAGGCTCAGTAGACCGCAACAGTATACCCCCTAACCCTCCTGCAGGTTCGGAAAGCGTCGGCCACAGGATGCTCATAGGGGAGCCATGGTGTTTCCCCTGGCACGAAAAACCCATTGTAACCTACAGGAGAGTGTCCCACCGACTAGCTACCTGACAGTTTCCTCTAGGGCAAGCTAAAAGTCCCTTTCAATGCTACAAAAGGGGCGTCCACGCCCCGTTTCGCGCCGGATTAGACGTGGCGATGACAAATGGTCTCGCACCGATGGAGGCTATCTCACTCCAAAGCGA
>CAYQVA010000163.1:0-4339 GCA_964420815.1 uncultured Anaerolineae bacterium | reverse complement strand
GGCCCTGGCGCCAGGGCCGGCCAGTCAAGTCATCATCCTCCACGTGGTGGAGGTGGCCGAGGAGAGCTCCTTAAGCCAGGGGGCATTGGCGGCCCGCCGTGCTCGCGAGGAGCTGGAAAGGCTTGTCAAAGGAGCAGAGGGGGTCAAGGTCAAGAGCATGGTGCGCGTGTCACGCAAGGCCTGGCATGGCGTGCTGGAGGCGGCCAGGGAGGAAGAAGCGGACCTGCTCCTCTTGCGGTGGCGAGGCCTTGCTCCCACAGCCGGAAGGGTCTTCGGCACCACCATTGACGAGATGCTGCGCGACCCGCCCTGCGATGTGGTGATGGTCAAGCTGCCGAGCGAGAGCATGGCCCTGAGCGATTGCCGCCGCATCCTCCTGCCCGCTAGAGGGGGCGGACCCCACATCAAGCTGGCTTTGGAGGTCACCCGCGCCCTGGCCGAAAGGTGCGGGGCCACCATCACCGTATTCCACGCCGTCCCCGAGGGCGCGCCGGAGGAGCGGGCCTTCGAAGCCCTCTCGTCCATCCTGTGGGGCCTGGAGAGGGTCGCCAGGCGGATAACGGTGAGGGGGGAGGTGGCCGATTCCATCCTTCGTGAGGCCCGCCATCATCAGGCGATCGTCATGGGCGCCGCGGCCGGCCCTCCCACTCCCCCACTGGTGGGCCCCATCGCCGAGGAGGTGGCCCGGAAGGCCGATCGGTTGATCCTGGTGGTCAAGGCCCGGGGGAAGGAAGCCCCCATGCCTCCCCTTCTCGAGGGCAGACCCATCTCCGAGGTGGTGGACAAGTGGTTCGCCGAGAACGCCTTCCACAGCCACGAGTTCGCCGACCTGGAGCGGCTGGTGGAGATGAAAAAGGAGCAGGGGGTGACCATCAGCCTGGGGCTGCCAACCCTTAACGAGGCCAAGACCATCGGCCGCATCATCGAGGCCATTAAAGGGGAGCTGATGGAACGCTATCCCCTCCTAGACGAGATGGTGCTCATTGATAGCGATTCCACCGATGAGACGGTGGAGATCGCCAAGGGCTTAGGCATCCCCGTCTATCTACACCGGGAGATATTGCCTCAATACGGAAGCTACCGCGGCAAAGGTGAGGCCCTATGGAAGAGCCTCTATGTCCTTAAAGGGGACATCATCGTCTGGATAGACACCGACATAGTCAACATCCACCCGCGCTTCGTATATGGGCTCGTCGGCCCGCTCCTGCGGGAGCGGAGCATCATGTACGTCAAAGGCTTCTACCGCCGTCCCCTCGCCTCGGGGAAGGAGATGTTGGAGGCCGAGGGCGGTCGGGTGACGGAGCTGACGGCCAGGCCCCTTATAAACCTCTTTTACCCTGAGCTGTCGGGTTTGGTGCAACCCTTGGCAGGGGAATACGCCGGAAGGCGGGAAGCATTGGAGCAGGTGCCCTTCTTCACCGGATACGGTGTGGAGATGGGATTGCTGATTGACCTCCTGGAGCGCTACGGCCTGCAGGCCATCGCCCAGGTGGACCTCGAGGAGCGCATCCACCGCCACCGGCGGCTGGTCTCCCTGAGCAAGACGTCCTTCGCCATCGTTCAAGTTGTCATCCAGCGGCTGGAGGAGCGCCACAAATTGCGCCTTCTGGAGGACATCAACAAGAGCATGAAACTGATCCGTTATGAGCCGGAGCGCTTCTTCCTGGAGGTGCAGGAGATAGGGGACCGGGAGCGCCCCCCGATGATGACCATCCCCGAATACCGAAGAAGGAGAGCGTATCGAAGGTGAGGTCGAGGATGAATCCTGAGAGGGAGTGGGAAAGGCGTTTGTTAGATTATGTGAAGGATGCGACGGCGGGCGATTCCACCGGTCATGACTTCTACCACGCCGTCAGGGTCAAGCAGCTCGCCGTCCTCATCGGCCAGGATGAGGCTGCTGACCTGGACGTGCTCATCGCAGCGGCCTATCTACACGATGTCGCGCGGGGCGAGGAGAGGGTGGAGAACGGCAGGATCGTCAACGACCACGTGGTGGCCGGGATGAGATGCGCCAGGGAAGTCCTCCCCCGGATCGGCTTCCCTGAGGATAAAATCGCTCAGGTCGTGGAGTGCATAAGGCATCACGAGGACTATCGGTGGGATGAGGAGGGAGTCAAGCTAAGCAAGGAGGCCCTCATCCTCCAGGATGCAGACCGTCTTGACGCCATAGGGGCCATTGGGATCGCCAGGGCCTTCGCCTATGGCGGGGCCATTGGCAGGCCGCTGTGGGACCCTGAGGAGGGGCCGGACGAGTTCCAACACGGCGTCGTCAGCCGGAGCACGCTTCATCATTTCTATGAAAAGCTCCTCAGGCTGAAGGACATCATGAACACCGATCTGGGACGCAAGCTCGCTGAGGAGAGGCATGCCTACATGGAGGATTTCCTCGCCAGGTTCAAGAGGGAATGGGAGGGTGGCGAAATCTGGCGAAATCAGGAGATTTCGCACTCCACATGATTTGCGAAATCGGGAGATTTCGCACTCCACGTAAGACCGACAATGGAGAGATGGAAGAAGAACCTTTACATCGTCTGGGCGGCTGAGTCGGTCGCCATACTTGGCTTCATGATCGCCTTCCCCCTCTTCCCCTTCTTCGTTCAGGAGCTTGGGGTGACCGACCTCAAGCAGGTGGAGATCTGGTCGGGGCTCCTGAGCACCGGCGCCGCCCTCGCCATGGCGTTATTCTCCCCCCTGTGGGGCTCGGTAGCCGATCGCTATGGGCGGAAGCTGATGCTGGAGCGCGCCATGTTTGGCGGCGCAGTTGTCATCTTTGCCATGGGCTTTGTCACGGACGTGCGGCAATTGCTCATCCTGCGCATCCTGCAGGGCTCCTTGACCGGCACGGTAACGGCCTCCATGGCCCTAGTGGCCGCCATGAGCCCTCCCGACAGGATCGGCTACAGCCTGGGACTGATGCAGACGGCGGTGTTCAGCGGCGCCTTCGCCGGCCCCATCCTGGGAGGCGTTGTGGCCGATTTGTTGGGCTGCCGGGCGGCATTCTGGCTCGCCGGAACGATACTCTTCCTAGCCGGCCTGACTGTTTTGGCATTCGCGGAGGAGAGGTTCGAGCCCAGGCATTCGAAGGATAGGTCAACGGCTGTGGGGCTGCTCTATGGCCTGCGGATGGCTATCGCCTCGAGACGATTGCTAACCACGATCGTCGTTGTGCTCCTGGTCCAGGTGGCCAGGATGATCGTCTCCCCCATCTTCCCCCTTTTCGTCCAGTCGCTGAATCCTGCTGGGGAGCGCGTTGCCTCCATAACGGGCGGCATATTGGGTGTTGGCTTCCTCTGCAGCGCCCTCGCCGCGGCGATGATCGGCCGCATAAGCGACAACATTGGCTATCGAAGGGCGTTAACCTGCTGCGTCCTGGGGAGTGCCTTCCTCTATGCGCTCCAAGCCCTTGTCAGAGACAGCGTCCAGCTATTGATCCTCAGGGCGGCGTCTGGCGCCTTTGCGGGTGGCATCATGCCCATGGCCAACGCCATCATCGCCACCTCTGCCCCTGAGGGGAGGCAAAGCTCAACCATGGGTCTCAGTGCCAGCGCAAATGCTCTGGGCAACGCCATCGGGCCGATCATCGGCGCGATTGTGGCGGCCACCCTAGGGATGCGCTCCACCTTCCTCTGTTCAGCGGCAATCTTCGCCCTGGCCGGCATCTGGGTGGCCGGCGCCATCAAGACACCTCGATAGATTGGTTGCTGACTGCTTTTGTCTTTTCCACAGATCGTTGGTATAATTTTGGCGGATAACTTGGAGGCACGGAAATGATCCTCATTGATGGCTCCTATGGCGAGGGTGGAGGGCAGGTGCTGCGCACCTCGCTGACCCTGTCGGCCCTTCTGGGCATGCCCATGCGCATTGAGAAGATCAGGGCGGGGAGGAAGAAGCCTGGCCTGCAGGCCCAGCACCTGACCGGGGTGCGGGCAGTGGCCGAAATCTGCGATGCCCAACTGGAGGGCGCTGAGCTTGGCTCGCAGGCTTTGACCTTCGCCCCCCAATCGCCGCCCAAGGCTGGCGATTACGCCTTCGACGTCGCCAAGGCGCGCAAGGGAGGCAGTGCCGGCTCGACAGGTCTGGTCCTCCAGACGCTGCTCCTGCCCCTGGCCTTCGCCGATGGCACCTCCCATCTGACCATCAAGGGCGGCACCCATGTGGCCTGGAGCCCACCTTTCCACTTCCTGAAGCACGTCTATCTCCCCACCCTGAGGCGGATGGGGATCGAAGCTGAAGTCGAGATCGAGAGGTGGGGGTGGTATCCCATAGGGGGAGGGGAGATAAGAGCAAGGGTTAAGGGATTAGGGGTTAAGGGCTGTGGACTAACCCCTCTCCCCCATCC
>CAYQVA010000162.1:2245-4368 GCA_964420815.1 uncultured Anaerolineae bacterium | reverse complement strand
AGGAGATAAGGTGAATTAACAAACCTCCCGCAGGGTGCGAACCTGCGGGAGGTTTTTGCACCAGACGTGCAGGATGCCTCTTGAGAGCAACAGTTAACGGTTCTACACGACCGCCTGCACGCTTATGGGACAACCATCGCTCTACCCTTTTGCCACTTTATCCCCATGACTGGATGCCGTTCCCCGATTAGTTTCTCCAGAAGCCACGCAAAAACCACTGGATCGCGGCTGGTGAAGAACCTCTTTTCGCCTTTCCCCTCAGGATTGAGCAGATCCCTCTCCCTCAGCACACGCCCCACCTGGCGGGCAACGGCTGGGCTGGGGTCAATGATGGTCACTCCTTCCCCCATGATGCGGCGCATGAGTGGCATGAGGAAGGGGTAATGGGTGCAGCCCAATACGAGGGTATCTATCCCCGCCGCCAACATGGGCTCCAGGTAGCTCCGCAACAAGCGCTCCGTCTCTTCGGTGTCCGTCTCCCCTCTCTCCACCCTTTCCACCAGGCCCGGACAGACCTGGGTTATCACCTTCACGTTGGCAGCGAACTGGGCTGTGACTTCGGCGAAAAGCGCTCCCTGGAAGGTAGCCTTGGTGGCGATGACGCCCACCACCCCGCTATCCGTCAGGGAGGCGGCGGGCTTGACGGCTGGCACCATGCCCACGATGGGCACTTCGAACAGATCGCGGAGGTAGCTTAGAGCAGCGGCTGAGGCGGTATTGCAGGCCACGACTATGAGCTTGGCCCCTTGGTCGAGCAGGAACTCGACGATGCCTCGCGATAGGCGTTGGATCTCCGAAGGGGATTTGGCACCATAGGGGCAGTGGGCGCTGTCGGCGAAGTAGAGCAAATCCTCGTGGGGCAGTTGATGGGCGACCTCCTTCATCACCGAGAGGCCGCCAACCCCGGAATCGAAGAGGCCGATGGGACGGGTGTCAGGCAAGCTCCCTCCTCATGACGCTACACCTTCTCCATGCTCTCCAGGTTGAGCACGAAGGCGGTTGCGCCGCTTACGAATTCCCCAGATGGCGCCCGCGAACGGGGTGTGACGTTGGCCCTGATGGTCTCCAGCATTTCGTCCACCCTGTCGTCCTCTACGCCGCTCATAATGGTGGTGTTGCCCTCCCGCAGGAAGCCTCCGGTGCTCGCCATGCGGGTGACGCTGAAGCCCCGTTCCACCAGGGCGCTTATGACCTTATCGGCATCGTCGTCCCGGACGATGGAGAGGATTAGCTTCATATCGTCTCCTCAAGAAGGCTTTCTCTAACTCCACGGCGAAGAACACTGTGCTAGCCACGCCTATGCAGATGGCAAGTTCCGCCAAGCTTAAGGGGGTGGTCTTGAATATGATTTGCAAGAAGGGCGTGTAGGTCACAGCCAACTGGGCGAGGAAGGTTAAGATCACTGCTCCCAACAGCAAGGGATTGCTTAAAGGACTTTGGCTGAGGAAGGAGCGTTCCTCAGAGCGGACGGCCAGGACGTTAAACATCTGGAAGAGGGCCAGGGTCACGAAGGACATGGTCTGGGCGCTGGGCCTCGGCAGGGCCCAGCGGAAGACACCCAATGTGCCCAGGGCGATGAATAGGCCCACCCAGATGATCCTCCTTCCCAGGCCGCGGGCGAAGATGCTCTCCCTTGGATCCCGGGGCTTGCGTCTCATCACCCCTTCCTCGGCCGGCTCGAAGCCCAGGGCTATGGCTGGCAGGCCATCGGTCAGCAGGTTTATCCATAGGATCTGAAGGGGCAGGACTGGCAAGGGCAGTCGCCGGAGGATGGCGCCGAGCATGGTGAAGATCTCGCCGCTGTTGGTGCCCAGCATGTAGTGGATGAACTTGCGGATGTTGTCGTAGATCGCCCTTCCCTCTTCTACAGCGGCCACGATGGTGGCGAAGTTATCGTCCAGGAGCACCATGTCGGCTGCTTCCTTGCTGACGTCGGTGCCGGTGATGCCCATGGCCACGCCGATGTCCGCCTTCTTGAGGGCGGGGGCATCGTTCACCCCATCGCCGGTCATAGCCACCACGTGGCCGCGCTTCTGCAACGCCTCCACGACCTTCAGCTTGTGCTCCGGAGAGACGCGGGCGTAGACGGCCACGTCCTCGACGACTGCCTCCAGCTCCTCCAC
>CAYQVA010000162.1:0-2235 GCA_964420815.1 uncultured Anaerolineae bacterium | reverse complement strand
CACCGACATCCTCGTCAGCTCTTGGCCGGTCACAACGCGCTGTGGCCCATCGGTGATGCCCAACTGGCGGGCGATGTGCAGCGCCGTCAGCGGGTGATCGCCGGTAATCATCACCGGTCGGATGCCAGCCCCCCGGCAGGTGGCCACGGCCTCCCTGACCTCTGGCCGCGGCGGGTCAATCATCCCCACCAGCCCCACGAAGATCAGCTCGCGTTCCAACTCCTCCTCGCTCGCGTTGGTCGGCAATGCCTCCAGCGGGCGGAAGGCCACCCCCAGGACGCGCATGCCTTCGCCAGCCAGCTTATCGTTGGCCCTCTCGATGCGCCCCCGCCAGTGGTCGTCCATTATCTCAACCCGCCCGTTAACCCAGACCCGGTCGCTCACTTCTAGGAGGCTGTCCACCGCGCCCTTGGTAAAAGCAGTCCAAGGTCCAAAGTCCGAAGTCCAGGGGCCAAGCGCCGGAACTAGGACTTGGGACTTCGGACTTTGGACTACGACCGTCATCCGCTTGCGCTCCGAGGTGAAGGGGACCTCAGCCACGCGGGGGTAGCGCCGCTCCAGCTCTTCCTTCCATAGCCCCAGGCGGGCCGCAGCCACCACCAGCGCCCCCTCGGTGGGGTCGCCCACAGCGCGGAAGCGGCCCGACCCATCGCTCAGTTCCTCCAGCGTGGCGTCGTTACACAACGCGCCTCCGGCCACCAGCAGGGCCAGGGTCTGGTCAGGCGAGGCCAGTGGCGGGTCATCCGGGCTCAGGGTGGGCGAGGCCTTGTGCAACCGCTCCTCCAGGTTGACCGTCCGCCCGGCCACATCCAATACGGTGACGGTCATGCGGTTCTCAGTCAGTGTGCCGGTCTTATCGGAGCAGATGGTGGTCACCGAGCCTAGAGTCTCCACAGCTGGCAGTTTGCGGATGAGGGCCTTACGGCGCACCATCCGTTGAGCCCCTAGGGCCAGGGCGATGGTCACCACCGCTGGCAACCCCTCGGGCACAGCGGCTATAGCCAGGCTAATGGCTGTCAGGAACATCATCTTTGGCTCTTCGCCCCGCAGTACCCCAAGGGCGAAGGTCAGGCCCACCAGGGCCAGGGCAGCCAGGGCCAATCCTTTGCCCAATTGGGCCATCCGTCTTTGCAGGGGAGTTATCTCCCGCTCCACTGTCTGTAACATCTCGGCGATGTGACCCAACTGGGTATGCATCCCGGTGGCCACAGTAACCATCGTCCCCCGTCCGTAGGTGACGGTTGTTCCCATGAAGGCCATGTTGCGTTGCTCGGCCACCGGAAGCTCCCCAGCCAGCATCTGGGATGTCTTCTCCACCGGCACCGACTCGCCGGTGAGGGGGGATTCGTCTATCCGCAGGTTGATTGCTTCCAGCAAGCGCCCGTCAGCCGGCACCCGTGCACCCGCTTCCAGGAGGACGATGTCGCCCGGCACAAGTTGCGTGGCTGGTATCTCCCGCACCTGGTCGTCGCGCCTCACCTTCACCACGGGCACGGCCAGCCTCTTGAGGGCAGCCATGGCCCTCTCGGCCCGATATTCCTGCGCGAAACCCAGGGCGGCGTTGATGACGACGATGACCAGGATGGCTGCGGTGTCCTTAGGGTCGCCGACAAAGAAGGAGATGGCTGCCGCTGCGATCAGGACCATGACCATTACTTCGGTGAATTGTCTAGCTAAGATGGCCAAGGGGCTTTCCCGGCCCCTTTCCTCCAGCTCGTTAGGGCCGTATTCGGCCAGGCGGCGGGCGGCTTCCTCCCCGCTCAGGCCCCGCTCACGATCGGTCCGGAGCTGGGCGATGACTTCATCAGCTTCCAGGTTGTACCAGTTGGTCATGCTACGCTATCCCTTAGTCTGGGGCGGGGCGCGGACGCCCCTCTGCAGCAAATGAATACTCCCGCTACAAAGTGGCGTCCCCGCCACGTTTAGTGCGGGGCGTGGACGCCCCTCTGTAGCAAAGGGATTGCGGCTAAGAAGGTTCCCTTTCCGCTACAAAGTGGCGTCCTCTGACAAATGGTCTCGCCAATAGCGGAATGATTGGCTTTGATGACAAATGGTCTCGCTACTATCGCAACAAAATCGCTTCGGAGCGAGATAACCTCCATCGGTGCGAGACCATTTGTCAGAAGCGGATAAGCCCATCTAGGCGAGACCTGACGAATCCTCTCGCCGAGCTTTCGTTAGTTCAGAGGGATGCCATTTCTTGAAATAGAGGCGAGAGGATTCGTCAGGTCTCGC
>CAYQVA010000161.1:0-4368 GCA_964420815.1 uncultured Anaerolineae bacterium | reverse complement strand
CTTCCGGTGTAAAAGTGGAGCAGACTTTCTAGTCTGTCGTCTGAGCAGGCTAGAAAGCCCACTCCACATACCAAGAACCAACTCAAATGGCCTCGCCCCTCGGGGACAGCGCGCTTACTGGGAGGCATGTCTGGACTCGATGACCTCCATCAATGTTTTCAGTATGAGATAGGATGAAGTTGCCCCTGGGTCCTGATGGCCGATGCTGCGCTCCCCTAGGTAGCTGGCGCGGCCCTTCTTGGCCAGCATGGGGATGGTGTCTTTCATCCCTTTATGGGCGGCGTCCGTCATAGAGTGGAGAGCCTCTACGAGGTCCTTACCATCGGCCAGCGCCTTCCTGAGCGCTTCCACAGCGGGAGTGAGGGCATCAACCATCGTTTTATCGCCTAAATTGGCCTTCCCTATCCTCACCACTCCCTTTAAGCCAGCGTCGAGAAGCGTGACCAGCTCATCGGCAGAAAGCTCCATCTTGCCCGCCACGGCCCTCCCAGCATCCATGTAGAGGGTGCCATAGAGGGGCCCTCCCGCGCCCCCCACGCTGGTGACGAGGGCCATCCCCGCCGCCTTGAGGATGGTGCCGATGTCCTTGTCCTCCACCCCGGGCAACTTGCTCATTATCTTCTTGAAGCCGCGATCCATGTTGATGCCATGGTCGGCGTCCCCGATGGGCGAGTCCAATTCGGTGAGGTATTGCGCGTTCTCCTCAAGCACTGCGGCGGTGGCTTTAAGCCACTCGATGATGTCGTCCTTGGTTATGGTCATTTCGTTCTTCGACAAAGTACGCCTCCGCTCTCCTAAGTTTTTATGTGGGCTTCCCCTTTGAACCTCGGGGAAGCCCACATAAAATCACATCCCCCAGCGTAGCCCTGCTGTCTTAACCGGGGCGTCCCAGAGATCAATCATCTCATCGTCCATCCTAAGCAGGGTGATGGAGCAGCCCTGCATCTCCAGCGAAGTGATGTAACGGCCGATGAGGTTGCGGACGATCTTCAGCCCCTTCTTCTCACAGATCTCGTGCAGTTTGCGATAGACGATAGGGAGCTCGATATCCGGGGTCCCGCCCATGCTGTTGACGAAGGCTAGCACCCGATCGCCAGGCTTGAAGGGCGGGTCTTCCAGCTCGACTTCCACCCACTCACCCTTATCCTCGTCCCACTCGCGGACGGTTCGCCGGTAGGGCGGGTCCTCGATGATGGAGAGGGCCAACAGCTCGGTGATCTCATCGGCGGTCTTGATCTTCATGCGCTCCCGGCCAGGCTCGCCGTGGATGCCGATGCCGATCTCCATCTCGTCCGGCCCCAGCTCGAAGGTCGGCTCCCCTTTCATGGGGACAGTGCAGGAGGTGAGGGCCATGCCCATGCTGCGGCCATTGATGTTGACCTTGCGGCACAGGTCGGCTAGCCTCTTCAGGTCGTATCCCCTCTCCGCAGCCGCACCGACGATCTTCTCCGCCAACACGGTGGTGCCCACGCCGCGCCGGCCCGCGGTGTACAGGCTGTCCTTGACGGCCACGTCATCGTCAATGAGGATATTGAGTACCCTAATCCCCTCCTCGCGGGCCAGGTCGGCGGCCATCTCGAAGTTCATGACGTCGCCGGTGTAGTTCTTGACGATGAACAGCACCCCTTCCCCGCTGTTGACCGTCTTGGCCGCCTCCAGCATCTGGTCCGGGGTAGGTGAGGTGAAGACCTCGCCGGGGCAAGCGGCATCCAACATACCTGGACCCACGTACCCACCGTGCATAGGCTCGTGGCCACTACCGCCGCCGGAGATGATGGCCACCTTACCCTTCACCGGGGCATCGGCGCGGTAGATGAAGTTAGGATTGAAGTGAACCTTGACGAGGTCTGGGTAAGCCAAGGCGATGCCTTCCAATTCCTCTTTTACCACATCCTCCGGCTTGTTAATCAGCTTCTTCATGATAATCTTGCCTCCTTCATCATGGGTGAAACTGGAAGGGAAGGGGGAAGTTATACACCCCCCTCCCTTGCCAGTTTTGACCTATCCTCTTGGATTGGCGTGCTAACCTGACCGTTCACTCCTCCTTCTTAGGCAGGAATGGGGTCACGAACCAGTCATAGGTCAGCGCGCCTAGAACACCGCCGATCAGCGGGGCAATGACGGGTGGCAACAGCCAGTAGAGGCCGTCGAAGAGTCCCTTGGTACCTACCAGGGCACCAAAGATGCGCGGGCCGAGGTCACGGGCCGGGTTGATGGAGTAACCACTGGGCCCACCCAGGGAAAGGCCCACAGCCAGAACGACGAAGCCTATGATGAGCGGAGCAAGGTTGGCCCCGACCCCCATGTTCTTCGCATCTGTAGCACCCAGGATGCCCCACAGCAGCACGGCCGTGCCGAAGATCTCGGCGACGAAGGCAATCCCCAGGGAGTATGACCCGACGCTCGCCGCTCCGGCGCCGCCCCAGAAAGCTTGACCGAAAACAGAGCCTGGCCCGGTGCACCAGACGTTGGGCATACCGGCCGCTACCAGACCGTCCAGGTACACCAAGTACACGCCCAGCGCACCCAGGAAAGCACCGATCAGCTGGGCAATCATGTAGGGAATCACTTTGCCCCAGGGAAAGCCGCGCTTCACGGCCAAAGCCAGGGTGACCGCCGGGTTAATGTGCGCACCGGAGACGCCACCGACAACGTACACGGCGACCGCTACTGCGAAACCCCATCCTAGGGCTATCGTGTTCCAGTTGTAAGCCGGTGAAGCCAGGCGGGGGGCCAATCCGACGTTGGCGACCACGCCATCGCCCAGGAGAATCAGAATGAAGGTCCCGAAGGCCTCAGCAATGCATTCTCCCCACAAATTGTCCTTTTTCATTGTTTATTGCCTCCTTACCCTTAGTGTGCTAGAAAGCCAAAAGACCGCTAGTTGAAGCCCCCTGTTTTTACATACTCATCCCCCCTTTCTCGAAAATACCAAGACTTCCTATAGCGGGTAAATAAAGAGAGGGAAGGGGGATTGGAGGTGAACTCCAATCCCCCAATAACACGCCGCAGTTAGCCTAGACCGCCACGTCCCACTGGCAGTAGCCCTTGGCACCCCTGCCGACGCCTGTCACATAGGGGACGTTCCTCTTGATGAACATGGTGGCAGCGCAGCTCTTGCAGCCCCTGACCGGCGCGCCAGGTGTCTCCGGATGCAGAGCAATGCAGTTGGTCATGAGGGTGGCCGTGACAACCTCGGGCGTCAGGTAGCAGGGGAAGTCGGCCAAGCTCATCAGAGCCGCGAAGCGCTGAGTGATGGCGCAGGCCGGGTAGGTGTAGCGCTGCGGGTTCATGATGACCTCATTCTCGTCAATGGGGCTGAGGTCAACGGCGATGCCCTTGATCTTCCCGCCAGCGCCTTTGGGCTTGATGTCTAGGATCTTCTCCCCACGGGCCACGATGTCCATGAAGTCAACGTTGTGCAGCTCATCAGCCTCGCCGCGCTTGGGGTTCATGGCGCAGTAGTTGTAGAAACGCTTGACTAACAAATCAATGACCATGGGCACGGTGAAGCTGTCCAGCCACAGGATGTAGGCCGTCGCGCAGGCCGGCGCGCCGGTGGCCACCGCCAGGACGTCCCATTCGCTCTTGTAGGCATCCTGCTCCAAGCCCCGCTTCAGGGTGTTCTCGAGACACGTGGTCACCGCCTCATAAATGGCGAAGACCATGTCGTCCTTGAACATGTTGTAGGCCGACTGGGCGATGTGGTGGCCGATGTCACCCACGCAGTAGGCCGGGACGACCACGATGTTAGCCTCGTGGACGCCTGCCTTCATGGCAGCCTGCACAAAGGGCTTCATCCGCTCTTTGTACTGGGCCATATATTTGCGCACGTCGAAGGAGCTATGGGGACCATGTCCGCCCAGGTTGTGGGTGTCCATCAGGTGGGCCTGAGCCGCCACCGGTTCGCGGTAGATATACTGGAGCATATCCACCTCGGCCTGCTCGGCCTCGGCGAGGGTCTTGCCCTCCTCAACCGCCGCTCGGAAGGCCGCACCAATGCCGTAGGAGGTGTTCATGCCCCAGGACTTAGCAGCCAGGATAGTCTTCTTATGATCGTCAGGGATGTCCAACCCAGTCAGGATGCGGTTGACCACGTTGGGCACGGAGCCGACGGACATGGCGAAGTCCACCACGCAGGTGGGGCCGTACATTCCGCCGTAGCGCCGCGCCGCCTCGCGGCCGATGAGGGCCTTGTTCTCGGCGATGGCGTCAATGAATTTGTCCATGGACTTCTTGAACTCTGGGTCCTCCTCGTAGAGGATCTCCAGGATGGGCGGCGTCTGGTAGTGCTCGACGAAGGGATCGTCCTCGGGGCGGATGTAATCCGTCAGGCTGCACAGGATCTCGTAGTGGGCGTTCACCGAC
>CAYQVA010000160.1:0-4388 GCA_964420815.1 uncultured Anaerolineae bacterium | reverse complement strand
AGCCGCCAAAACATAACTTTCTGCTGAGGGCTTTTGCCAGGGCTGGCGATTATCGGGCAGAGCATTGTCCAGTGCAGCGCTAAGCGTGGGCTGCATGGCGCCGACGCAGGGCCTCCCGACCCATTTGATTAGCTGTCTCGCTCTATGGCTTAATCAAGAGTTTCCATGCGGATGGACAGCGAGACAGCTAATCATTAGCCAGAGGGCCCCCAGGCCCATGAGGGTGACAACCAAGCCGATCAGCCACCCCAGGATGGGGATGGCCCTGAAGATGACGAAGATCACCACCCCTATCACCAGCGGCAGGACCCGGCCTGCCGCCCACTCTGGGTGGATGCGCTCCAGAAGCAGAATCCCTGTCAGGAAGCCGAACACGACCTTGGTAACGTAGAAGGCCGTGATGAGGAAGCCCACCACGATCGCCGCATCGCCGATAAGGCCGAGGCCCGTGAGCGATGCGCCTAGCCCGCCCAGCCCCAGGCGGCCCAAGATGATGGTCAAGACGACCACGCCGATGAGCACGATGGGAATCGCGAGGAAGACGGCGATAGTGACGACGATGCCCCAACCAAGGCTGCCCCAGGGTCTAGTCCGCAGGGCAGTTGCCGCCCCCCGCACCTGACCGGGCGCGAGCCAGAGCGCCGCAAGGCCGACCACGAGCAGGGTGACCAGCCTGCGCAACTGGCCCAGGAACCAGTTCACGGTGGCCTGCGCCGGGGTCACCTCCACCACCTCTTCCACCTCCTCCGGGGGAGGCACTGGTGTCTGGTAGACGATGCCTCCGGTGACCTCAGCCCCACTGGCCACCTCCGCCTCGGCGCCACTGGTGTAGGTCAGCTTGCCCTCGATGACCGCCTCATCACCTAGCCTGAAGCCCGGGGGCATCATCGGCGCCGGCATCCACATGGCGAAGAAAGGCTGCACGCGCTCGAATTCCGGGTCTGGCTCCCCCACCTCGACCACCACATCGCCCCCGATGTGCCCGGCGATCTCCAGCGCGCCCATCGCTCCACGGAAGTCCCCCTCGACCTCCCCGGCCAGCCTGGCCTGATAGCCGGCCATGAAGAGCGAGCCCCCGATGGAGCTGCCGGTTAAGGCCTCGAAGCTGTAGCCCGCGGCGAAGACATCATCGCCAACCTGCGCCCCCAAGCCCACGGTGAGCGCGCCGCCAGTGATGCGCACGTCGTCCCCCACCGTGCCGTTGATGGCGATGGACCTGCCGGCGGCCCATAAATCGCCTTCTACCGTGCCGTTGATGGTGATCTCGCCGCCTGCGGCTATGAGGTCGCCCTTGATCGTACCATCAACGATGATCCTCCCCGCGCCGACGTAGAGGTCGTCTTCGACCACCTCGTCGGGGCCGATGACCACCTCATCGCCGCCCCTGAACTCGGCGGCCAGGGCGACCGGCGCGGCCAAGAGCAGGCTCAGGAGCACAATCCCGACGACCAGGAGCCGCCGTTTACGAAAGATGCGCTTTGCTGCCATTATGCTTCCCCCTTTCAGATTACTTGCGTAGGGCGGGATGCCATCCCGCCTTACTTGTGTGGGGCGATGCCATCCCGCCCTACTTGCGCCAACAGCCTCTCGACCAGAGCCTCCTCCTCGGCCAATGTCCTCACCTCCCCATCTAGCCGCGCATCGAGAAGCGCGTCCAGGACCCTCTTGTAGATGGGGCCAGGGGGGAGTCCCATCCCCTTGAGATAATCGCCGCCTATCTCGGGCTTGATGTGGCGCAACTGACGGTGATAGAGCTCCAGCCGCCTTCGCACTAGCTCCGAATCGGTCGCCACCCAGAGGACGAAGAGGGCCTCGGTGGAGAAGGGCTCCAACAGCCGGTAGATAGCGCTGGGCTTGAGCTGATCCTCCGCCAGTTTGGGCGAGAGGGCTCGCAAGCGGTGCACCTGGCGCAAGGGAGCCGCATCGTCGCGGGAGAGCTTGAGGCGGGCGATGAGGCCCTCCAGCTCCTCAGTGCTCATGCGGAAGGCCAGAAGGGCGAGATACAGCTTCCAGCTTTTAGCTTTCAGCTCCCAGCCCTTGGTTGCCAGCGCTTCCCGCAGGCATTTGAACCTCTCCCCCAGCCAGTCGTCGCACTTAAGGCCGGGGTTTATCTGCGCGAGCACCCCTAGCTCGTGGAGGCGCGCCAGAGCCCTCTCCGGCTCGTCCTCCTGGAGGATCAGATAGAGCTCGTGGCGAATCCTCTCGCCGCTGACCCGATGCAGCAATTCCAGGGCGCCCCTGAGCAGCTCCTCTGTCCGCTTCTCGATGGCGAAGCCCAGGCGCTGCTCCAAACGCACGGCCCTCAGCATCCGGGTAGGGTCCTCCACGAAGCTGAGGTTGTGCAGGACGCGAATCAGCCCCCGATTCAGGTCCTTCTCCCCACCGTAGAAGTCCAGGAGCTGGCCATAGCGCTCCTTGTCAAGGCAGATAGCCATGGTGTTAATGGTGAAGTCACGCCGATAGAGGTCCTGCTTGATGGAGCTTCGCTCCACCTGGGGCAGGGCGGTGGGGTGCTCGTAGAACTCGGTGCGGGCGGTGACGAAATCGAGGAAGGGGATGGAGAGCCTCGCCCTCTCCGCCTCGTCGAAGATCCACTTCGCGGTTCCGAAACGGGCATGGCTGGTCACCCGCCCCCCTTCCTTCTCAGCCAGGCGCTTCGCCAGGGCGATGGCGTCGCCTTCGACTACCAAATCGAGGTCCAGGTTGGGTATCCCTAAGAGGAGGTCGCGCACGAAGCCCCCGACGAGGTAGAGGGAATAGCCCATCTCGCTGGCGGTCTCGCTGGCCTTCGATATCAGGTCAAGGAGCGGAGGTGGCAGGGCCTTCTTTATCCTCTCCGCTATCTCGATGGCACGGGAGGGCCTCGGCTTCATGGCCCAGAGCTTGATCAGGTCGGTGCGGGTGACGATGCCCACGATGGCGCCATCCTCCACGACGGGTATCTGCCCGATGTCGTGCTCCATCATCACCTGCTGCAGCCGCTCGATCGAGTCATCGGGCGAGACGCTGATCTCCCCCTTGTGCATGTAGGACTCGATGGGCATCTCATGTAGCCCGTGGTGGAGGGCCTTGTCTATCTCGCGGCGGGTCAGGATGCCCAGGAGCTTGCCCTCCCTGACGACGGGGAAGCCCTCATGTCCATAACGGCGCATCATCTCCGCCGCCTCCGCCACGGTGGCCTCCGGGGGGAGGGTGTGGACGCCGTAGGACATGATCTGGCGCACGGTGGCTATGGGCTTGACGTGGGTCGCCAGCATGTCGAGGAGCCTTCGGCGCACCTCCCTCAGGTTGAGACCGCGGATCATGGCTGCGGCGGCGCTGTTATGCCCTCCGCCGCCGAAGTGGCGGGCGATCTCCGCCACGTTGATGGCGTGGGTGCTGCTGCGGGCGACGAGGTGGATACGGTCTTCGAGGTCCACGAGGATGAAGGCGGCCGCTGGATTGAACAGGTCGCGGAGTTTGTGGGCCAGGATGGCTATCTCCTCGGCGTAGTCGGTCACCTTGGCGGTGGCGATGATGACCAGTTGCCCAGCGAAGTGGTGGAACTCGGTGTTCTCGACCAGTTGGTTATAGAGCTCGCGCTGCCTCTCGCTGAGGGGGTGGCGGAGGAAGTCATTGACCACGGAGAGGTTGGCCCCCTGCTCCAATAGCCAGGCCGCGCAGCGGATGTCCCTGGGGGTAGTGCTGAGGTAGGAGAGGCAGCCCGTGTCCTCGTAGATGCCCAAAAGCAAGAGCGTCGCCTCAAGGGGTGAGAGGGGGATGTGCGCTTCGCTGATCTGCTCCACAAGGATGGTGGTCGTCGCCCCTATCTCCTCGCCGTAGTAGCTCACCCTCCTCCCCAGCTCCCTGGCCAAGGGGTGATGGTCAATGATGCGTATCTCGGCCTTACGGCGGAGCCCCTTCAGGGAGGGGACCGTCTGGGTATCAACCAGGATGACCCGCTCTATCCGGCGGCGTGGGAGGTCCTCGGCCTTGACGAAGGGGAACTCGTCCCTGTAGAGGGCCAGGAAGTCTTGCAGGTTGCGGTTCAGCGCCCTGGGGAGCACCGGTATGGCGTCGGGGTAGAGCTTCGCCGCCGCCAGGAGCGAGGCCAGGCCGTCGAAATCCGTGTTCTCGTGGGTCAGGATGACTTCCATTCCGCTTCCTCTACTAGCTTTCCTACCCTCATTATAACAGCAAAGGCACCCTTTGACAACCGGCAGGCCCTGGCAATGAAGTTGCCAGGCTGAAAGCTCAAGTGCGCCGAGGCGCACTCGCCAGTTCATTTGCCATTTCTCCTCCCATTGTGATATACTTCAAGTGACAACTGTGAGGGATCTATGGACAAGAGCAGAAAGGCGACAGGCCATGTCAGAAGGGGGCGATGGGGCCTCCTCATCGTCATCCTC
>CAYQVA010000159.1:0-4413 GCA_964420815.1 uncultured Anaerolineae bacterium | reverse complement strand
CCCGCGCTCGCTGATGGTCGTTGAGCCGTAGCACTTGCCGAATCTCTCCCGCTTCGCCTCATTCATAACATCCCTCCTTTGGGGATAAAGGAAATATGATTTATAAGATTTGATGATATTATATTATATTTTTGAATCCTTGTCAAGTGGGGGACAATTGGGCATCTTGACGTAGAGCCATTTGTGCGCTAAACTTTCGGCACACAACTTGATTTGTGGAGTGCGACGACTCCTGTCGTCGCAGCGTCGAAAGTGCGAAATCGGGAGATTCCGCACTCCACACAATTGTGCGAAATCAGGAGATTTCGCACTCCACACAACTGAGCAACTACCCACAACCTTGCGAGGAGGAAAACATGGAAGGTCGTCGAGGTCTCGCCAAGCCATCGCCCATGGTGGTCGGTGTCCTCCTGTTCTTGGCATCGGCCTTGTTGATCGGTATGGCCTTCGGGTCGTCGGCATCCGCCGGCCTTCCTTATACCCATGAAGGAATCCCCATAGGTGATATCGTCTCCCAGTCATCCGCATTGACGCCGACAATCACTATCTACCTCCCCCTCCTCATGAAGAACCATCCCCCCTTCAGGGTGCCAAACGATACCTACTATGCGAGTCATCAGTGGAGCCTACAAAGGATAAATGCCCATCGAGCCTGGACTATCACCACCGGTAGCGATGACATCACCATCGCCATCGTGGACACGGGCGTTGACCTCGACCATCCTGACCTGCAGGCCAAGATCGTGCCCGGCTACGATTTCGTGAACCATGATAATGACCCCTCCGACGACCATGGTCACGGCAGCCACGTGGCGGGCATCGCCGCCGCGGCGACCGATAACGGCCTCGGTGTGGCTGGCGTCTCCTGGGGGGCCAGGATCATGCCCGTCAAGGTGCTGGATAGCGCTGGCGAGGGCTTCACTGACGATGTTGCTCAGGGGGTGATCTGGGCAACTGAACATGGGGCGAGGATCATCAACCTGAGCCTCGGGGATGAAGAACCTCTCCCTGTCTTGCGGGATGCGACGGCTTATGCGCACGAGAGAGGGGCCCTGGTCGTCGCCGCGGCTGGCAATTGCGCTGCGGGGGGATACGATTGCAGTGGCATAAACCCCATCATCTACCCCGCTGCTTACCCCCATATCATCGCTGTAGCCGCCACAACTAAAAGTGACGGCCACGCCAGCTTTTCAGAGTACCACCCCTATGTTGACGTTGCGGCACCCGGCGTCGGCATCTATAGCACCTTTTGGGATGACACTTATGGCCACTCCCAAGGCACCTCTTCAGCTACCCCTCACGTGGCGGGGTTGGCCGCCTTGATATGGTCGGTTAAGCCCGGTCTGAGCAACGAACAGGTGAGGGGCATCATCGAGGCGACGGCCATTGACCTCGGTACTCCCGGCAAGGACGACTTCTTCGGCTATGGGCGCATAGACGCCTATGCAGCCCTGCTTCGAGCTTTAAATGTAAGCCCCGCTTCAGCAGAGAGAGCTGTGGAGCGCACCCCGATGGAGGCCAAACCGAATCCCGACGGCGAGTTCGAGGTGGGCACGGTCCTGGTCAAGCTCAGGACAGGGATTACCGCCAGCGCCGCCCGATCGCTCCTAGAGGGGCTCTCGGCTAGCATCAGCGGCCAGATCCCTGAGATCGGGGTCGTCCGCCTCAGCGTGCCCGTGGGACACGAGCTAGAGACGATAGCCGAGCTGGATAGAAACCCACTGGTGGAATACGCCGAGCTTAACCACATCGTTCACATCGTGGATTGATGCCATGGAGAAGCGCAGTGGCATCCACCTGTGTTGACGAGCTACATGGCAAATGATATAATCGTGACGGAATTCACAGCAAAAAGGAACACGATATGGGCGATAGATCGCCATTAAGAGATTATCGAGGAATGCAGGCTTCAGCCTGCGTATATGGCAGCCCAAGGGCTGCACTCCAATGTTTTTTCGATGCAGTCTTGAGGAGCTTGCTGATCCTCGCCTTCGCCCTCCTTCTAGGCGGCTGCCGGAGGGGGGAAGCGGGCGGCCTGACCCTGGCTGGCTCCACCTCGGTGCAGCCCTTCGCCGAGCTTTTGGCCGAGGAATATATGCTCCGGCACCCCCAGAGCCCTCCCATCAACGTGCAGGGAGGGGGCTCTACAGCCGGCATTCAGGCTGCCCAGACAGGTGCCGCCGACATCGGGATGTCATCGCGGGAGTTAAGGGATGACGAGACCGGCTTGTATGCCATCACCATCGCCAGGGATGCCATCGCCGTGATCGTTAATCCCAGGAATCCGGTGAGCGATTTGACCCTGGAGCAGATCCGGGCCATATTCAGCGGGCAGCTCACCAACTGGAAGGCAGTTGGGGGTGAGGACCACCCCATAACCCTGGTGACTCGGGAGGAGGGCTCGGGGACGAGAGGGGCCTTCCAGAAGCTGGTGATGGGGGAGGAGGAGATCTTCGGCGAGGCTATTGTGCAGGACTCCAACGGCGCCGTGAGGGAATTGGTGGCCAGCGACCCCCACGCCATCGGCTACATCTCGCTGGGGATAGCGGATGAGAGGGTGAAGGTGATCAAGGTAAATGGCGTGGAGCCCTCCATCGAGAGCGTGGAGAGGGGGGAATACCTCCTGGTGAGGCCGTTCTTATTCGTCCTCAAAGGGGAACCCCAGGGCCTGGCCAAGGATTTCATTGATTTCGTGCTCAGCCCAGAGGCCCAGGAGTTGCTGGCCCAAGAAGGGCTAGTGCGGGTGGATTAGACCATTAGCACCCTAACCGTCTTCAAGGAAGGATGGCTTTGAAAGAAGAGAGATTAATCCAATGGCTCTTGCTCATCATCGCCCTCTCAGCCATATCGGTGCTGGCCCTCATCACGCTCTTCATCTTCAAAGAGGGCTTGCCCATCATGGTCAAGGTAGGGGTAACCGATTTCATCCTCGGCCGTAGGTGGTCGCCCGGCAAGGGGGTCTTCGGCATCTTCCCCATGCTCATGGGCTCCCTGTGGGTCACCGGCGGGGCCCTGCTTCTGGGGGTTCCCTTAGGCTTGGCAGTGGCCATCTTCACCACCGAGTTCGCCCCTCCCTACCTGAGCGCGGCCATCAGGCCGGCCATCCAGCTATTGGCTGGCATACCCTCGGTGATCTACGGCTTCATCGGCCTGACTGTCCTGGTCCCTTGGATACGCAGCCACCTGGGCGGCCCAGGGCTCAGCGTCCTGGCCGGGGCCATAATCCTGGGGATAATGATCCTGCCCAATATCATCAGCATCTCCGAGGATGCCATCCGGGCTGTCCCCAAGGAATATCGGGATGGCGCATTGGCTCTAGGGGCCACCCATTGGCAGACCATATGGATGGTGGTCCTGCCTGCGGCCCGTTCAGGGATCATCGCCAGCATCATCCTGGGGATGGGCCGGGCCATCGGCGAGACCATGGCTGTGATCATGGTGGTGGGCAACGCAGTGAAGGTCCCCTGTTCCATCCTCGACCCCACCAGGACCCTCACCAGTAACATCGGGATAGAGATGGGATACGCCAGCGGTGAGCACCGGCAGGCCCTCTTCGCCACGGGCATCGTCCTCTTCTTCCTCATCATGCTACTGAACACCGCAGCAAATATCGTCATCCGGAGGAGGAGCAGATGAGGTTCGATCCCCGCACGACGCAGAAGGTTGTTAAGGTGCTGGTATGGGCTTCGGCCCTCCTCACTCTAGCCATCCTGCTCTTCATCATCGTCTACATCCTGTGGCGAGGGCTGCCCATGGTGAGCATCAGCTTCCTTACCGAGAACCCCACGCGAATGGGGCGGGCGGGGGGCATCTTCCCCACCATCGTAGGGACCATCGCCCTCGCCGCCATGGCCGTCCTCATAGCCACGCCCTTAGGATTAGGAACCGCCATTTACCTGACGGAGTATACCCGCGAGAGCGCCATCACGCGCCTGATCAGGTTTGGGACGGAGTGCCTGGCCGGTGTCCCCTCCATCATCTTCGGGCTATTCGGCTTCGTCTTCTTTGTCATCTACCTGGAGTTAGGCTGGTCCATCCTCTCCGGGGGTTTGACCCTGGCCTGCATGATCCTGCCCACTATCGTGCGCGCCTCCGAGGAGGCAATAAGGGCCGTGCCCCGCTCCTATCGGGAGGTCAGCTTCGCCCTGGGGGCGACGAGGTGGCAGATGGTCACCACGGCCATTCTCCCCAGCGCCGTGCCGGGCATCGTAACGGGCGTAATCCTGGGCATCGGCCGCTGTGTGGGGGAGACGGCGGCCGTCATCCTCACCGCCGGTTCCTCCCTCCGCCTCCCCACCTCCCTCTTCTCGCCGGTGAGGACCATGGCCGTGCACTTCTACATCCTGGCCAGGGAGGGAATCTCCATGGAGATGGCCTACGGCACGGGGGCGATGCTCATCGTGACCATCCTCC